>JAGCXZ010000086.1 GCA_017961065.1 Lachnospiraceae bacterium | reverse complement strand
TGGATGAGGCAAAATCACTTCCGGAAAACCTCTTTGCGATCGGCAAGACGGTTGACGGAGAGAACATGATCACTCTGGACATGGACAACGAGTACTGTCTCAGCGTGATCGGCCTTGGCAAGACCGGCAAGACCAACCTGCTCAAGGCGCTCGCGATCGAAGCGATCGGCAAGGGCGATGAGGTCATCCTCTTTGACGGCAAAGATGAAGGACTGAAAGACTTCGCAAAGGAGAACAAGATCAAGAACTATGTATCCGATGCGGATAAGCTCTTCAAGCTGATGCAGGAAGAGATCGTTGGCAAGTTCGGTGAGAGAAACGCGATCGTGAACGACGCGAGAGAGAACGGCAAGTCCGTAGCCGAAGCGCTCAAGGACCAGAAGCGTATCCTGATCCTGATCAACGACTACGTATCCTTCATCGAGACGGTTTACTCGGAAGACTACGAGATGAACGGATTCTTCGAGACGGCTCTGGAAAAGGGCAGGGATCACAAGATCCAGTTCGTTGCGGCCATGACGGGTGACGATGTGTCCGACTGCGCAAGGTACCAGGTATCCCGCCAGTTTACATCCATGGAGAGCGGCGTGAACCTCGGCGGTATGTTTGACCAGCAGAACGTTCTGCACTGGGAGATGAGCTCCGCGGATGCGGTAAGACAGCTTCCTGCAGGATTCGGATATGCACTTTCGGCGGACGGAGCACCGGTAAGGATGCTCACACCCTTGGTATAGGAGGTAAAGACCGGTATGAGTAAGATTTTTCTTGAGACAAAAGTTCCCGGCATCGCGAAAACCTATGAATTCTCCGTGGATTCCGTGATGACGGTCGGAACGGTAAAAAAAGAGATGATCGACCAGATCAGCGCAGTGGAAAACAGAACCGTATTCCCCGATCCGGGCAAGGTGCTCGTCTGCAGCATTGACATGGGTGGTCTGCTGCAGGACAGCGAGACGCTCGGAAGCATCGGGATCAAAAGCGGCGGACAGATCATGCTGATATAGCATAAGGAGGAATTATGGCTGATATGACAAATGTCGATGCCGGGAAGTTAAGACAGACCGCATCCAAGATCGGTAGTCTTGCGGGAGAACTGAACGGCAATGTGACAAAGATCGGAGAAACATTGAACAACCTGACCAAGAGCTGGAAGTCCGAGGCCGCGACCAGGTTCATGCAGAACTGGCGCACGGACGAAGATGCTCTTAAGGAAATGGTGGAACAGTACAAAGAGGTTCAGGATATCATGAACGAGCTGGCACAGGACTTCGACGCCTCGGATCGCGAGACGGAGAGCATGGTCGGCAAGCTCAAGATCTGAGCGGATTAAGGAGGCAATATGGCATCAGGAAGTGAAACAAAAGTTGATACCGCGCTGTTGCTCAGAACAGCGGATTCATTGACCCCACTTATTAAGAGCCTGCAGAACATCTTCGAACAGTTCCAGCAGGAGATTAAGAACTCCAGGGGAGAATGGCAGGGAGATGCGTCGGATGATATCAGAAACACGGCGGCCCAGTTAAAATCAAGTTCCCAGGAGATCGTAAACGTTCTGAACGGTTATGTGAGCGGATTGAAAGAGCTCGCCGGCGTTTACGACAAGGGTGAGAGCAAGGCACAGGAAGCAGGAAGGTCGTTGAAGTTTGATTCTACATTTAAGTGAGGGTATTGATCATGGCAATCAAATTTAATTATCAGCAGACGGTCCAGCAGGCACAGAAACTCGAGCAGATGGCATCCGATATTTCCGGCAAGACCAAAGGAAAGATGACAAGCGTCAAGGAGAACCTGAACGCTGCATGGACGGGCAATGCCGGCAAGAATTTCGTGAAGTTTCTCGGGCAGTGCGAAGCGGATCTGGATGCGAAGGCAAAATACTTAAGAGGTGTCGCGGATTACTTGAAGAAAGCGGCCAGAAAAATCAAGGAAGCAGAAGAGGCCGCGCAGGCATCTGCAAACGGAATCTAAAGAAAGAGGTCAACAATGGCAGCAAAAAATACGGTAAACATTCAAAGAATGAGATCGGCCATTTCGGAACTGGAAAACATCTATTCCACGATGCAGAAACACATCAAAACGCTGGATGATACGATGTCTTCGGTGAAGAAGGTATGGACAGGCGATGCAGCCAGCACGTACCTGAACCAGTATTCGAAGAACCTGAAGAATTTCCAGAACATGGCCAATGCCATCAATTCGGCGGTGAACGCGCTGGCAGAGTCCTGCAATGTCTATGAGACAACGGACTATAATGCGATGGATATCGTTTCTAAGATGGGCAAAAGAGGCTGAGAATACGGAGGGAAAAGATGGCAGACGTTAATTTACAGGTTGATGCGGCGAAACTCAGATCCCTTGCCGAATCTCTCGACAAGGTTCAGACGGGATTAAGAGATTCCTGCTATTCGGCCAAAGGTCAGATCGACGGATTAAAGAATATTTGGACGGGCGAAGCTGCAAGCACCTATCAGACGAGTTTCCAGAAACTGATGGACGCGTGCAACGAATCCCTCACAACGCTGGGCAAGATGGTGAATTCCCTTTATGACTCGGCGGACAGGTACGACAAGACAGTGAAGGCTGTTCAAAACGATGTAAAGGATATACCGAAGTTACCCACTAATTTGTTCAAGTAATCATAGGCGGTGAAAAAATGGCATATAAGGTATCATACAAAGTGGTTTCCGAGCAGGGAAACCAGCTGAAGAATATCGCGAAAGAAATGGATCAATACATTTCCGAGGTAAACCAGATCGTTTCCAAACTCGGAAATGACGAACTGCTCCAGTCCGTAAGGGCCGACCTCAATAAGTTCAAGCAGCAGCTCGAAGAGGAAAAGACCATTCTGAACCTGGCCGGCAGCGTGATCACGGATGTTGTGCAGAGCTATACCGGCGTGGAGAAGAAGAGCGTGCAGAAGGTGGACAAAGCCAAAGCGCATAACCGTGACTTTTACAAGCGTCCGGTTGCGGTTGCTTCCGCAGGAGGCGGAGCGACGGCAGGCGCGGCAGCGGCGTCGGCATCGGCAGCTGGCGGTGCGGCGGCAAGTGCAACGAACGTAACGGCCACATCCACCACTTACCAGAGCGAGACGCACACAACGAATGTTTTTGTGCCGGGCGGATTCGGCGGATCGGGCGGAGCGACGGCAACGCCT
>JAGCXZ010000007.1 GCA_017961065.1 Lachnospiraceae bacterium | reverse complement strand
GTCCGTCGCCGACAAAGACCGGATCATGAATGTGGCCAGACGCTGCATCAGAGATTATCAGGCCGGAAATGATGTGATCGTGGTTCTGTCCGCGATGGGAAAACAGACAGATGTGCTGATCGACATGGCAAAAGAGATCAATCCCAACCCCGGAAAGCGTGAACTGGACATGCTGCTCACAACGGGCGAGCAGACCAGTGTGGCGCTGATGGCGATCGCAATGGATACGCTTGGCGTTCCCGCGGTATCCTTAAATGCCTATCAGGTGGCGATGCATACGACGAGCGCGTACGGCAACGCAAGGCTGAAGCGGATCGATACCGAGCGGATCCGTCATGAACTGGATTCCCGCAAGATCGTGATCGTAACGGGATTCCAGGGTGTCAACAAATACGATGATTACACCACGCTTGGAAGAGGCGGTTCCGATACCACGGCGGTTGCCCTGGCGGCGGCTCTGCATGCGGACAAGTGTGAGATCTATACAGACGTGGACGGCGTATATACGGCCGATCCGAGAGTGGTAAAGAAAGCGCGCAAGATGAAAGAGATCACCTATGATGAGATGCTCGATCTTGCAACACTCGGTGCAGGCGTTCTGCACAACAGATCCGTGGAACTGGCCAAGAAATACGGCGTACAGCTTGTGGTCCGTTCAAGTCTGAATGAAGAAGAAGGAACAGTCGTTAAGGAGGATGTAAAAGTGGAGAGAATGTTAGTAAGCGGCGTTGCAGCCGATAAGAATGTAACCAGAATTTCCGTAGTAGGTCTGCAGGATAAGCCCGGTGTGGCTTTCCGTATGTTTGACGCGCTGGCCAAGGCCAACATCAATGTCGACATGATCCTGCAGTCGATCGGCCGCGATAACACCAAGGATATTTCCTTCACGATCCCCCGCGACATGACAGATGATGCTCTGAAGGCACTCGAGGACAAGAAGGACGTGCTCGGCGCGCAGGAGATCAAGTGCAAGACGACCGTTGCCAAGGTTTCGATCGTGGGCGCCGGCATGATGAGCAATCCCGGTGTTGCTGCCAAGATGTTTGAATGTCTCTACAATTCCAACATCAACATCAACATGATCTCCACATCCGAGATCCGCGTTACGGTCCTGATCGATGAGGCGGACGTTGAGAAGGCCATGAATGCCGTTCACGACAGCTTCGGCCTCGAAGACTAGTCTATTTCGTCAGATAGTAACCGCCGAGCAGGAATTCCAGAACATCTTCCGTGCTCGAATCAAAGCGGGTTTCCGCTCTTGTTACGTAGAACTTGCTGCCGTCATGCAGGGTGATCGTCTGGTTATCCTTCATGGCGGCATTGTATTCCATGTCATTGACCGCATTCGTTTCA
Source organism: Lachnospiraceae bacterium (assembly GCA_017961065.1). Lineage (GTDB taxonomy): Bacteria > Bacillota > Clostridia > Lachnospirales > Lachnospiraceae > UBA2868. The sequence goes on along the minus strand of JAGCXZ010000007.1, from coordinate 7,363 downwards.
TTGCGGGATGCAAGATCCACGAAGAATGCGGCATATTCATTCAGATCCTCTTCGGCGACAGGACTTCCGCTGCCGATCAGATCCCTTGCATCCACATAGGTAAGAAGACGGTTGTCTTCGTTAAAGTATAATTTCGCATGTTTCAGATCGGCGCGCAGTGTATCGTCGATCTCATCCCCTCTCATGCCGATCGCGGCAAAATAAGCGTAGCGGATGTGTCCGAAGCCGGATACGTCAAGATCCACCGAATTTTCTTCCGCGTTCCAGATAAACCAGTGGTAGTTGACCGGATCGTGTGAGGGATCCTTGGCCTGCAGTTTTGCCTGCAGATCGGCGCGTTCCTCCCTGCTGAAGGACAGATCCAGATAATCCCTGTCATTTTCAAACAGATAGTTGTATGCGGCACTTGCCCGGGAGGCAAGATTCTTGTTGTCATCGGTCATCACGCCGCCGTCATTTATGAAACTGCGGATGCTTTTTACCTGCATGTGCCTGGAAAGGTCGAGCGCGTTGACAAAGGGGATCCAGGTCGCAAACAGCGTGCAGCCCGCAAGCACGAGCGTGATGATGCTCATCTGCTTCTCCCTGTTTTTTAAGAACAGCGCATATACCACGATATAGATGATCTCGAACAGAATGAAGAGCAGGCCGAAATAACGGTTCTGCGTCAGGCCGTACTGGCGGATCCTGACAAAAACCGTATAGATCTGCAGCACGATGAACGGTGCAAAGATAAACGGCATCGCGGTTGCGGTCCATGCAAAGAACTTCGCCGTGTTCTCAAAGGACCGGCTCATGTATGCGACCGGGATTGAGAACACAAAGAGCGACGTGAGGATCCCGAATACGGCATTGGACGGGAACTGACGCATTACCGTGATTTTTACCATATAGATGTAGATGATCACGTAGGCCGCGATGTACATGGACATCAGTACATACCGCAGGAGCACGGCGATAAAGGTGTTGGGCTCCTGTACTTCTTCGGTGAAGCAGGAGACCATCCGCATGATCATGTAACCGCCGTAGATGAGCGCGAACGCAGCGGCAAAGATCTCGAAAAAATCACCCCAGAGGAGTGATGTGAAGATCCCGGTTAAGGATGCGACGCCGGCGATCAGGACAAAGAATACGATATGTGCGAAGAACAGCTTGGAAAAGATGTTCGCAAGATAGCCGGAAAAGGATACATCTTCCAGTTTGCGGAAGGAAAAATAAACGCCCAGAAGTCCCATGATGATGCAGAGACCGATCGTAACGCTCGCGATGCGGGCATCACCAAGGAGTGAGCGGTAATCGACGCAGGTGCGGTAGAGCAGCATGTTTTTCTCTCTGCCGGAGGATAACACGCAGAAGAACAGCGATCCTAAGCCGAACGAGAACAGGGCCGTTATCACATAAACGGGAATGGATACATACAGAGGCATCCTCTGCTTCAGGGGACTGCTTTCCATAAAGAAGGCGATCATGCAGAAGATCACCGTGGCAACGATCAGCTGCTCGAACAGAGTGCCTGTGGCCTCCGATGCCAGAAAGCCGGATTCAAACGCCCGGGTTACATGGAAGGACAGGAAAAAGGCCAGCAGCGTTCCTGCGCAGATCGAGCAAAAGGTGACCGGATGCGTGGAAAAAAGGCCGCCGACATAGGAAAATGTGTTCTTAAGCAGGTTTTTGAATTTATTCACAGGTATTACCTCCGTATCAATCAATCAGTTTATACTAGCACAGGCGGTCAGAAAGAGCAAGAATCGGTCTGTTCTGCCGTGTAACTTGCTATTGCCCAAACGGATGTTACATTGTAAACTGTTATTAGGTATGGATTTATGTAATCTACTCAACGGGGACAAGGAGGAGAAGGTATGAAGGTTGGTATTCTGGGGGCCGGCGGTATTGCAGGCGTGATGGCCAAAACGATACAGGGCCTGGCGGATGTGGAAAACTATGCGATCGCATCCAGAGATCTTTCCAAGGCAGAGGCTTTTGCAAAAGAGTGGGGGATGCAGAAGGCTTACGGTTCCTACGAGGAAATGCTTGCGGATCCGCAGGTGGACCTGGTCTATATAGCAGTGCCGCATTCCCATCACCATCAGTGGACGATCGCGGCGCTGAATGCCGGCAGGAACGTGCTCTGCGAAAAGGCGTTTGCCGCAAATACAAAGCAGGCCGAGGAGATGATCGCGCTTGCCGAAGAGAAGAAACTGCTCCTTACGGAAGCGATCTGGACGCGCTACATGCCTTCCCGGAAGATCATAGACGACATCATCGCAAGCGGCGCGATCGGGAAAGTCACGACCGTAGCTTCCAATCTCGGCTATAAGATCGACATGAACGAGCGCATGGTAAAGCCGGAACTGGCCGGCGGCTGCCTGCTGGATCTGACGGTCTACACACTGAACTTTTCCAGTATGGTGCTGGGAGATTCCATTAAGCGGATCGAGGCGTCCATGGTGCCGACACAGACCGGCGTGGACGGACAGGATACGGTCATGATCGAGTACGAGAACGGATGCATGGCCAGCATGTTTACGACAATGTATGCCTTAACCGACAGACGGGGTCTGATCTGCGGTGAGAACGGGTTTATCTGCGTACAGAATATCAATAATCCGGAGAAGATCACGGTCTATGCGCCGGACCGCACGCAGTATGCGGTGAAAGAGGAGATCATCCCGCCCGCGCAGATCACGGGCTATGAATATGAAGTGCTTGCCTGCAAGAAGGCGATCGAAGAGGGCAGGATCGAGTGTGAGGAGATGCCTCATGCGGAAACGATTGAGATCATGCGTCAGATGGACCGGATCAGGGAACAGTTCGGGATTAGGTATCCGTTTGAATAAGGGGAGAAGGGTAGTGTATGAAACGTCGTTTTAAACTGATCAGACAATTTGCGTATCTGATATCGCTTTTTGTGATCGTCACGGTTGCCGTTACTGCGATCATCACCTATTTTTCGCAGACGAACTCGTTAAGGATAGAGTGCCGGAACAGGATCATGGAGGTCGGCGATTATCTGGCCGGACTGATCATGGAGGATCCGGAAGATTTTGCGGCCTATCAGAAATACTATGCCGCGCATTACGATACGATCCGGATCCCGCTTGATTTCACGGAATGCAATACGGCAAGGAATGCGTTCAACCGGGCGTTCAATGAAGCCTATCCCGGGCAGACATTTAAAAAGGATGTCATGCCGGAGGAGATGTCCGATGAACTGCAGAACCTGTATTATACTTACCGGCAGGAGTACTGGATCCTTGTTTTCGAGAAAGCAAGGACCTCCTTTGACCTGCCCTATACGTATTTTCTTCTGCCGGATCCGGAAACGCATTATACGGTCTACATGATCGACGGAGAGCGGACAGAGGATTCCGAGCACCCGGGTTACCTTTATATGGGAGATTCCTACTATGAGGAACCAAGCGAGCATGAACTGCTGTGGAACACCTGGTTCAACGCCCGCAAATATGACGAGGTCTATGAGTGGGACAACGAATGGGGCAACACCTATTCCTACTATACACCGCTTGTCATTAACGGAAACTGCATCGGGCTTGTCGTAACGGAGATCGATGTGTCGGCGGTCAATACCATGATCTTAAACAGCACCGTTAAGCTTCTGCTGCAGCTGGCACTCATTCTGATCGTCTTAACGGCTGCTCTGCTGTTCTTCATCAACCGTTATCATATCCGCAGGATCAACCATCTGTCCGGGCAGATCAATGATTTTTCCACAAGAAGGGCGTATGATACTGTGGATGCCATCAGGGCCTATCCGTACGGGCATGATGAGATCTTCCTGCTTGCGGAAAATACCGCGAACATGATCCGGGAACTGCAGATCCATGAGGGCAAGATCGCGCAGGCGGCACAGTACAAGAGTGATTTTCTCGCAAACATGAGCCATGAGATCCGCACGCCGATGAATGCGATCGTAAGCCTGTCTGAACTTCTGATCAAGGAAGACCTCTCTGACAAGGGCAAAGAGTATGCGCAGCAGATCAAGTCATCGGGACACGCGCTGCTGGTTGTTCTCAACGATATCCTTGACTTCTCGAGGATCGAAGAAGGCAACATGGAGATCACCGCCGCAAGATACAATGTGAAGCAGGTGCTCAACGATGTGGTCGAACTGACCGGCCTTGGCCTTAAGAACAAGCCGGTTGTGATGAATCTGGATATCGAGCCGGATATCCCGGAACATCTGATCGGCGACCATGCAAGGCTCAGCCAGATCCTCAACAACGTGATCTCCAATGCCGTAAAATTCACACAGATCGGTTCCATTAACATCCGCGTGGAGCATGAGATGATCGATGAAAAGCAGATCCGTCTGATGATCCGTGTGGCAGATACGGGGATCGGTATCAAGGAAGAGGATCTTGACAGGATATTTGATTCCTTCTCGCAGGTGGACAGCAAGCGGAACAGGGAAGTCGAGGGAACCGGTCTCGGTCTTGCCATTACGCAGCGTCTTGTCCGTCTGATGGGCGGAACCATTGAAGTGGAGAGCAAATTCGGGTCGGGCAGCGTATTCAAGATCAGTATCCCGCAGGAAGTTGCGATCGCAGAAGGTGCAAAGGACGAGAAGCGCAAGGGCGAAGTCAAACAATTCTACGCACCGGATGCCAAAGTGCTTGTTGTGGATGACAACACCGTCAACCTCTATGTTGCCAAGAACCTGCTGGCGATCTACGGAATCCAGCCGACCTGCGTAACAAGCGGCGAACAGGCGCTCAAAGCCGTTGAGAAGAATTCTTACGACCTGATCCTGATGGACTACATGATGCCGCAGATGGACGGTATAGAAGCCACGAGGCTGATCCGCGAAAAGCATCCGGCTTACAGGAAAATCCCGATCATTGCTTTTACGGCAAATGCGGTAACGGAAGCCAGGAAGCTGCTCTTAAACGGCGGCATGGACGACTTCCTGCCAAAGCCCGTCAAGTCGCAGGAACTCGAATTCATGCTGCGCAAGTGGCTGTCTGATTGACAGAACAGAAAAAGAAGGATACAATGAATGCAACCTGAAGGAAAGATTTGGATCTGACCGGAAGCGCGATCATAGGAATGCTTTATCTGGCCGTGCTTTCGCACGGCCTTTTTGGTTGATCATAAAGACAGGAGAACATCAAAAATGGATACAAACACACGCGTTGCGGTGATCGGTATCATCGTTGAAAACCCGGAGAGTGTGGCGAGGCTGAATGACATTTTGAGTGAGCATCGCGAGCACATCATCGGAAGAATGGGACTGCCGTATGAGAAGAAAAAGATCAGCTGCATCACCGTCGTGATCGATGCGGCGCAGAATGAGATCAATACGCTCTGCGGCAAGATCGGAAGACTGGACGGCGTTTCTTCAAAGGCGGCATTCGGAAATGTATAACGAACTGATCGAAAAACTGGCAAAGGATCATTCCCTTACGCGGGAGGAATACCTGCAGCTGATCAGAAACCGGGACAAGGTCAGAGACCGTGCGGCAGAACTTGCATGCGGGGTCAGAGAGCACTACTACGGCAACCGGATCTTTATCCGCGGCCTGATCGAGTTTTCGAACTACTGCAAAAACAACTGCTACTACTGCGGCATCCGCGCGGGCAACCGGAACGCGGAGCGCTACCGGCTGACGGGCGAGCAGATTATATCCTGCGCGGATACAGGCTACGGACTGGGCTTTCGGACCTTTGTCCTGCAGGGCGGAGAAGATCCCTATTATACGGACGAAATGCTCACCGGGATCATCCGGACGATCAAGCAGAACCATCCGGACTGCGCGCTGACGCTCTCACTCGGAGAACGATCGTATGAGAGCTACCGGCTGTTAAAAGAAGCCGGCGCAGACCGTTACCTGCTGCGGCACGAAACGGCAAACCCCGCGCATTACGGTACTATGCATCCGGCTGCCATGCAGTGGGAGAACAGGGTACAGTGCTTAAAGTGGCTGAAAGAACTGGGCTATCAGACCGGGGCCGGATTCATGGTCGGGTCTCCGGGCCAGACGGAGGAAGACCTCGCAGGCGAGATGCTGTTTCTAAAGGAGATCGATCCGCAGATGGTCGGGATCGGCCCGTTCATCCCGCATCAGGATACGCCGTTTAAAGACAAGGAGGCGGGAACGGCGGAACTTACGACTTTCCTGCTCTCGCTAATCCGGCTGACTTTGCCGGGCGTCCTGCTTCCCGCGACCACAGCGCTTGGCACGATCGATCCGCTCGGCCGTGAAAAAGGGATCGAAGCGGGCGCGAACGTGCTGATGCCGAATCTATCACCCACGGATGTCAGAGAGAAGTACCTGCTCTATGACAACAAGATCTGTACCGGAGAGGAAGCGGCGCAGTGCCTCGAGTGTTTAAAGCAGAGAGTCCGTAAGACGGGCTGTGAGATCGTAACGGACCGCGGGGATTATTTTCCCGGGGCTAATAAATAAGAATCGCTTGAATATGCTTAGGAGGTAACCATTATGAAATATGACATGCATTCCATGAAAGCGGAAGAATTTATCAATGACGAGGAGATCAGGGCGACCGTGCAGTACGCGCAGGAGCATAAGAACGATCTTGCGCTGATCGATGATATCTTAGAGCGCGCCAAAAAGCGCAAAGGCTTAAGCCACCGGGACGCAAGCGTTCTGCTGGCCTGTGAGGATGAAGGGAAAATCAAGGAGATCTATGATCTGGCAGAACAGATCAAAAAGGACTTCTACGGGAACAGAATCGTGCTGTTCGCGCCGCTGTATCTGTCAAACTACTGCGTCAACGGCTGCCTGTACTGCCCGTATCACTTAAAGAACAAGCACATCCCGCGCAAGAAACTGACGCAGGAAGAAGTGGCAAAAGAAGTGATCGCGCTGCAGGATATGGGGCATAAGCGACTGGCGATCGAGGCCGGTGAGGATCCCGTCAACAACCCGATCGAGTACATCCTCGACTGCATCAAGACCATTTATTCGATCAAGCACAAAAACGGCGCGATCCGGCGCGTCAACGTCAATATTGCCGCGACAACGGTCGAAAATTACCGTAAATTGCAGGAAGCCGGTATCGGCACATATATTCTGTTTCAGGAAACGTATAACAAAGAATCTTATGAAAATCTGCATCCGACAGGCCCGAAACACAATTATGCCTATCACACAGAAGCGATGGACCGCGCGATGGAAGGCGGCATTGACGATGTGGGGTTGGGCGTTTTGTACGGATTGGAAAATTACGCTTACGAATTTGCCGGCCAGCTGATGCATGCCGACCATCTGGAAGCGGGGCACGGGGTAGGGCCTCATACGATTTCCGAGCCGCGCATTAGTCCGTCAGACGATATCGATCCCAATTCGTTCAAGAAAGCTTTGCCAGATGATATCTTTGC
>JAGCXZ010000085.1 GCA_017961065.1 Lachnospiraceae bacterium | reverse complement strand
TCGTTGTGGAAGGTAACATCATCAAGAACGAGATCATTGAAGTCAACGACACGCTGAGTGATGAGACGCTGCTGAAGCTGAATATCCTGCTGAACACGAATCTGAACGGGCTCTCGATCGAAGAGATCAATCTCGGGATGATCACGCATATGAAGGAGCAGGCGGGCATCCATTCCGAACTCGTGAACAACGTCATCGACGCCGTTGCGGAAGCGATCCGGGCGGACGAGGATCTGGAGATCTATACAAGCGGTGCGAACAATATCTTCAAGTATCCGGAACTCTCCGATCACGAAAAAGCCAGCGAGATCATCTCCGCGTTCGAAGAGAAGAAGCAGCTGACCGAGATCGTGCAGGAAACGCTTTCCCGCGAAGGGCAGCAGGGCATCCAGGTTTATATCGGAAACGAGACACCGATGCCGGGCATGAAGGACTGCAGTATCGTTACGGCCACGTACGAACTGGAGGAAGGCATGCAGGGAACCATCGGGATCATCGGTCCGAAGCGGATGGATTACGACAAGGTACTAAGGACGTTGAAATCCCTGAAGAACCAGCTGGATACCATTTACAAGAAAGAACAGTGATCTACGCAGGAAGGATTATCACCTATGGAAGAAAAGGAAAAGGAATTCACGGAAGAGCAGGCAGCTGAGGAGCAGCCGGAAACGCCCGTGGAGGAAGAAACAAAAGAGGCTGCCAAGGCAGAGGAAGAGCAGCCCGAAAAGGAAAAAAAGAAGAAAAAAGAGAAAAAAGACAAACGCGATGAACAGATCGCCGAACTGGAAGACAAGGTCAAAAGGCAGCTGGCGGAATTCGAGAATTTCCGGAACCGCACCGAAAAGGAAAAAGCATCCATGTATGAACTGGGTGCAAGATCCGTGATCGAAAAGATCCTGCCGGTGATCGACAATTTCGAAAGAGGGCTGGCATCCGTTCCGGAGGAGGAAAAGGATTCTCCCGTGGCAACCGGCATGCAGATGATATACAAGCAGCTGACAACGGAATTGGAAAACATCGGCGTGAAACCGATCGAAGCGGTCGGATGTGAATTTGACCCGAATTACCATAATGCGGTGATGCAGACGGAGAGCGAGGAATTTGAATCAGGAACCGTTGCGCAGGAACTGCAGAAGGGATATATGTACCGCGATACGGTCATCCGTCACAGCATGGTGAGCGTGGTGCAATAGATGAGGGAAACCAAAAGATAAAAAACCAGACAGGAGGACATAGAAATGGGTAAGATCATAGGAATCGATTTAGGAACAACAAACAGTTGTGTAGCTGTTATGGAAGGTGGTAAGCCCACCGTCATCGCAAATACGGAAGGTGCCAGAACAACACCTTCGGTCGTTGCTTTCACAAAGACCGGGGAAAGACTGGTCGGAGAACCTGCAAAGCGTCAGGCCGTTACCAATGCGGAGAAGACGATCTCTTCCATCAAGAGAGATATGGGTTCCGATGTCAAGAAGGTGATCGACGACAAGAAGTATTCCCCGCAGGAGATCTCTGCGATGATCCTGCAGAAACTGAAAGCGGATGCGGAAAGCTATCTGGGCGAGAAAGTCACGGAAGCCGTTATCACCGTACCTGCTTACTTTAACGACGCACAGCGTCAGGCAACCAAGGATGCCGGCAAGATCGCAGGCCTGGATGTAAAGCGTATCATCAACGAGCCTACGGCAGCTGCGCTGGCATACGGTCTTGACAACGAAAAAGAGCAGAAGATCATGGTTTACGATCTGGGCGGCGGTACTTTTGATGTATCGATCATCGAGATCGGTGAAGGCGTCATCGAGGTGCTTGCAACAAGCGGTAACAACAGACTCGGCGGCGATGATTTTGACCAGAGGATCACGGATTACATGCTTTCCGAGTTCAAGAAGAACGAAGGCATCGATCTTTCAAACGACAAGATGGCACTGCAGAGACTCAAAGAGGCTGCGGAGAAGGCCAAGAAGGAACTGTCATCCGCTACAACGACCAACATCAACCTGCCGTTCATCACGGCAACGAGCGAAGGCCCCAAGCACTTCGACATGAACCTGACCAGAGCGAAATTTGACGAGCTGACACATGACCTGGTAGAGATGACGGCAGAACCCGTACAGCGCGCTTTAAAGGATGCCGGCTTGAACGCTTCCGAACTCGGACAGGTACTGCTCGTAGGCGGATCGACCAGAATCCCTGCCGTACAGGATAAGGTAAAACAGCTGACAGGCAAAGAGCCGAGCAAGAGCCTGAACCCGGATGAATGTGTAGCACTCGGTGCTTCCATCCAGGGCGGTAAGCTTGCAGGCGATGCCGGTGCAGGTGAGATCCTGCTTCTCGACGTTACGCCGCTGTCACTGTCCATCGAGACCATGGGTGGTGTTGCGACCAGACTGATCGAGAGAAATACAACGATCCCGACCAAGAAGAGTCAGATCTTCTCGACGGCTGCCGACAACCAGACCGCTGTTGACATCAACGTGGTACAGGGTGAGAGACAGTTCGCAAGAGACAACAAGTCTCTGGGACAGTTCCGTCTGGACGGTATCCCGCCGGCAAGACGCGGTGTGCCGCAGATCGAGGTTACTTTCGATATCGATGCGAACGGTATCGTAAACGTATCCGCAAAAGACCTGGGAACGGGCAAGGAGCAGCATATCACGATCACAGCAGGATCGAACATGTCCGATGAGGATATCGAGAAGGCTGTCAAGGAAGCTGCTGAGTACGAAGCACAGGATAAGAAGCGCAAAGAGGCGATCGATGCCAAGAATGACGCTGATTCCTTCGTATTCCAGACAGAGAAGGCCATGGAAGAAGTCGGCGACAAGCTTGACCCGACTGACAAGGCTGCGGTTGAGGCCGAACTGAAGGAACTGAAGACGAAACTGGAAGGTCTGGATGCGGAAACCATGACGGAAGAACAGGTTGTCGACCTCAAGGCCGCACAGGAGAAGGCTATGCAGGGCGCGCAGAAGTTGTTCGAGAAGATGTATGAGCAGACGCAGGGCGCAGGTGCAAATGCCGGTCCGGACATGTCCGGATTCACGGGTGCCGGCGCAGGACCCGACATGGGACAGGCTTCCCAGGACAACCAGTTTGACGGAGATGTCGTTGACGGGGACTATAAAGAAGTATAAGTGAGTTAGAAAATGGCAGAAGCAAAAAGAGATTATTACGAGGTGCTTGGCGTCGATAAGAACGCCGATGAAGCCACCATCAAAAAAGCATACCGCAATCTCGCCAAGAAATACCATCCGGATATGAATCCCGGTGATGCGGAAGCGGAGAAGAAGTTCAAGGAAGCGTCGGAGGCCTATGCCGTTCTGTCGGATCCCGAAAAGAAACGCCAGTACGATCAGTTCGGACACGCGGCGTTTGAGAACGGTGCGCCCGGCGGCGGATTTGACTTCAACTCCATGGACTTCAGCGATATCTTCGGTGATCTGTTTGGTGACTTTTTCGGCGGGAGAAGCCGCAGATCGAGCAACGGCCCGATGAAGGGCGCAAACATCCGGACCAGCGTGCGGATCAAATTCGAAGAGGCCGTATTCGGCGTCGACAAGGAGATCGAGCTGACTTTAAAGGATCCCTGCCCTACCTGCCATGGGAGCGGGGCCAAGCCCGGAACGAGCAAAGAGACCTGCGGAAAATGCGGCGGCAAGGGTCAGATCGTCTATACGCAGCAGTCCCTGTTCGGGATGATCCGTAATGTGCAGACCTGTCCCGACTGTAACGGAAGCGGTCAGGTCGTCAAGGAAAAATGTCCGGACTGTCACGGATCCGGCTATACATCGAGCCGCAAGAAGATCCAGGTATCCATTCCCGCCGGGATCGATAACGGACAGAGCGTCCGCATCAGGGATAAGGGAGAGCCGGGTGTGAACGGCGGTCCCAGAGGAGATCTGCTTGTGGAAGTGATCGTCAGCAGCCATCCGATCTTTCAGAGACAGGACAGGAATATCTATTCCACGGCGCCGATCAGTTTCGCGCAGGCCGCTCTGGGCGGAGATGTGATGATCGATACCGTGGACGGGAAGGTCATCTACGAAGTAAAACCCGGGACACAGACGGATACCAAGGTCCGCCTCAAAGGAAAAGGCGTTCCGTCCCTGCGTAACAAGGACTCCCGCGGCGACCACTACGTCATGCTTGTGGTGCAGACACCGACACATCTGAACGGCGAGGCAAAGGAACTGCTGAAGAAGCTGGATGAACTGACGGGAAATTCGTTGCACGCGGCGGAGGCCTACTCGGATAAAAGCCCGGATGAAAAGAAGAAGAAAGGCCTGTTCAAGTAAGCGAAGGCATAATTTTCTTGATTTATAAAGGCAAATCAACTATAATACAGAGTGCTTGTATAAGCACCCTGTATTATTTTTGGGAAATAAACGGTCTGTGCCGCAAAGTGCCTTATTTCGGCCATACGGCGGGGATTGATCTATAGAATTAGGAGTGAAAGATTTATGAAGTCAGGCTTTATCAAGAACGGGAAACTGCTCGTTGCTCTTGCCGGTTTGTTATGTTTTGCGGTTTTGGGATGCGGAAACAACGAGGAAGTGGTTCCTGTTCCGGAGGAGGTTCATCCGACGGAGGCAGTCATCACACCCGTTCCGACGGAAGCGATCGTGGAGGAAGAGGACCCGAACGCGCTGGAGCCGGGTCAGATGCGCAGTTTCTTAAGCGGTCTGCCTGTCGATGAGGAGATCGGTCACCGCAGACCGATCGCGATCATGCTGAACAACCTGGAAGCGGCCCAGCCGATGAGCGGTGTCAGCTATGCGGATGTCGTTTACGAGTACGTTGTGGAAGGCGCGATCACGCGTCTGATGGGTCTTTTCGAGAACTATGACGATCTCGACAAGATCGGATCCGTCAGAAGCTGCCGCGAATACTTTGTATATACAGCTCTTGAATTTGACGCGATCTACATGCATTTCGGACAGGCGGCCTACGCCGTTGATCTGCTGGCAAGAGATTACGTGGATAACTTAAACGGTCTGGGTGAGGCCGGAGACACCTGCTTCTACAGAACAACGGACAGACAGGCGCCTCATAACGTATATACCAGTGCCAAGGGTATCGAGGCCGGTATAGACAAGCTCGGATACAGAAAAGACCATCTGGACGGTTACAACGGAAAATTCAAATTCTGTGACCTGAATACCGAGGTTACCAACGAAGGCGGAACGGACGCCAGACATATCGAGCCCAAGTACAGGATCAACAAACCCTGGTTCGACTATAACGAAGCAACGGGCAAGTATGACAGATATCAGTATGACGGTCCGCAGATCGATGATCTGACCGGTGAACAGATCTCCTTCGATAACGTGATCATCCAGTACAACAAATGGATCCAGCTGGACGAAAAAGACTATCTGGCCTTTGACTGTCACTCCGGCGGATACATCCAGTACTTCACGAAGGGCAAGATGGTTTCCGGAACCTGGAAGCGCGATATCAACGATGAGAACTATGATCTGAGCGCGATCCGCTACTATGATAACGACGGCAATGAGATCGAGATCAACAACGGCAAGACGTTTATCTGCGTGGTACAGGATACGTAGATGGACAAAGTGGTGATCGAATAAGAAGAACAAATCCCGGTTTGCATTGCAAATCGGGATTTTTATTTTCAGGAGAAAGATATGAAAAAAACAGCACTCATTATGGCAGGCGGAAGAGGCGAACGGTTCTGGCCCAGAAGCCGCAAGCAGCTGCCCAAACAGTTTTTGTCCTTGACGGATGACGGCAAGACCATGATCCAGCTGACGGTGGAACGGATCCGTCCGCTCGTGGAGAGTAAGGACATCTTCATTGCGACGAACCGTGATTACCTGCCCCGTGTGAGGCAGCAGCTGCCGGATGTTCCCGAGGAGAATATCATCTGTGAGCCCGCGGGACGCAACACGGCGCCCTGTATCGCGCTGGCCGCGGCACTGATCCGGTCCAAATACGATGACGCGCTGATGATGGTGCTGCCGAGCGATCACCTGATCCGCTACAGCAGCATGTATCAGTCGACTTTAAAGAACGCCTGCGACGTGGCCATGGAAGGAGACAACCTGGTTACCGTCGGCATCACACCCGATCATGCGGAAACCGGTTACGGCTATATCAAGTTTTCCAATGAGACCGTACAGGGAAGAGCATTCAAGGTGGAACGGTTCGTGGAGAAGCCTTCTCTGGAAAAGGCAAAGGAATACCTGGCCTGTGATGACTACTTATGGAATTCGGGGATGTTTCTGTGGAAGATCTCCTCTGTCATGAAGCGTTTTGAGGAACTGATGCCCGAACTCTATGCCGGTGTCATGAAGATCAAAGAGGCCTATGAGCAGGGAACCGGTGAGGAAGCGCTCAACAGGATCTTTCCGGAGTTCCCGTCGATCTCCATCGATTACGGGATCATGGAAAAATCACAGAACATCTATACGCTTCCCGGCACCTTCGGATGGGACGATGTGGGAAGCTGGCTGGCTGTGGAACGGATCAAGCAGTCCAATGAATCCGGCAACATCGTCAACGGAAACGTGATCACGATCGACACCAGGAACTGCATCATCCAGGCGGAAGGAAAGCTGATCGCAACGGTGGGCCTGAAGGATCTGGTCATCGTGGATACGGAAGACGCGACGCTGATCTGCGAGAAAGGCTCCACGGCAGATATCAAGAAGGTGCTTGAGAACCTGCGCATCTGCAACCGCAACGAATATTTATAGGAAAGATACATGAGATATAACAAATATACGATTCAGACAACAACGGAAGCCGAAGAGATCCTGATCAGCGAACTCTACGACCTCGGGATCGAGGGCGCGGAGGTGGAGGATAAGATCCCGCTGAGCGAGGAAGAAAAAGCGGGTATGTTTGTGGACATTCCTCCCGTATGTCCGGAGGATGACGGCAGTGCGTGCGTCAGTTTCTATCTGGATGCGGATACGGAACAGAAAGCGCTCCTTGATGAAGTGCGTGAGATGCTTTCCGGCATCGGCTCGCGCATGAATGCCGGAAGCCTTGAGATAACGGTTTCCCAGACGCAGGATGAGGACTTCCTGAACAACTGGAAGCAGTATTTTCATCAGTTCTATGTGGACGATATCCTGATCATTCCCTCCTGGGAGGATGTGAAAACCGAAGACTCGGACAGGATGATCATTCACATCGATCCCGGCACGGCGTTCGGGACCGGGATGCATGAAACCACACAGCTCTGCATCAGGGAACTGCGCAAATACGTTACGGGAAATACGGCCCTTCTGGATGTCGGGACCGGCAGCGGGATCCTGGCGATCATGGCCTACAAGTTCGGCGCCGCCTATGCGATGGGCACAGACCTGGATATCTGCGCCGTGGATGCGGTGCGCGACAACATGGAAGCCAACGGACTGACGGACAGGAATTTCCGTCTGCTCATCGGCAACATCATCGATGATCCGTCCGTGCAGCAGGAAGTGGGTTTTGAAAAATACGATATCGTAACAGCCAACATCCTGGCAGAGGTTCTCGTGGAACTGACACCGGTCATCGGAAATCATCTGAAACCCGGCGGTATCTACATTACTTCCGGGATCATAGACGATAAAGAGGAAACGGTTCTTACGGCACTGAAAAATGCCGGTTTTGAGATCGTTGCAGTCAACCATCAGGGTGAATGGGTCGGGATCACGGCCAGAAAACCGGAGTGATCTATGTTTCAGTTTTTTGTGGAAAAAGGACAAGTCAGGAACGGTCACGCCTATATCACGAACGGGGATGTGAACCATGTCAGAAACGTTCTGCGCCTGAAGGCGGGCGACCGTCTGCAGATCGTTCAGGAAGAGGACCCCAATCTCTATATCTGTTCCATTCAGACGGCGGATGAGTTTCAGGTGGAATGCCTTGTGGAAGAGGTCATGCCGCTTGATACGGAACTCCCTGCCAGGGTCTGCCTGTTTCAGGGACTGCCCAAAAGCGACAAGATGGAATGGATCCTGCAAAAGACCGTGGAGCTCGGCGTATCCGAGGTGGTCCCCGTGGCTACGCGCAACGCGGTCGTGAAGCTGGATGAGAAGAAGGCGAAAGGGAAAGTCACACGTTGGAGAGCCATCGCCCTTGCGGCGGCCAAGCAGGCAAAACGCAGTCTGGTTCCCGAGGTGGGAGATGTGATCTCTTTTTCGGAAGCCGTAAAAAGAATGCAGGAAATGGATGCGGCTTTTCTGGCATATGAGCATGCAGACTCGAGCATGCAGGAGACAAGAGATCTCCTCGGATCCGTAAAGCCCGGACAGACGATCGGAATCATGATCGGGCCGGAAGGCGGTTTTACGCCGGAGGAAGCAGAAGAAGCACAGAAGGCAGGGATCCGTGTGATCACGCTCGGAAAAAGGATCTTAAGAACAGAGACGGCAGGAATGAGCGTGCTGTCATGGCTGGTATATATTTTGGAGAATTAACATGCAGGTATATCTGGACAATTCCGCAACAACCCGTCCTTATGACAGTGTACGGGACTTAATGCGGCAAATTGAGGATGAAAATTACGGCAATCCTTCGAGCATGCACATGATCGGTGTGCGTGCCGAGAAGGAACTGCGCAAGGCACATGAGATCCTCTCGGGAATCCTGAAGGTCAAAGAGAAGGAGATCGTATTCACGTCCGGCGGAACGGAATCGGATAACCTTGCGCTGATCGGCTGCGCGAGAGCGAACTGCCGCGCCGGGAAACATCTGATCACGACGAAGATCGAGCATCCTGCCGTTTTGGAGACCATGAAGTTCCTCGAGACGGAAGGGTATGAAGTGACATACCTGGATGTGGATGAAAACGGCCGCGTGGAGCTGTCCGCGTTAAAGGACGCGCTGCGAAAGGATACGATCCTGGTATCGATCATGCACGTCAATAACGAGATCGGATCCCTGCAGGATATCGCAGGTCTGGCCGAAGCCGTGCATGCGTTTGATCCCGCGATCCTGTTTCATACGGACGCGGTTCAGTCCTTCGGTAAGTTTGCGATCCATCCGAAACGGATGGGGATCGATCTGCTGTCGGTCAGCGGTCACAAGATCCACGGGCCCAAAGGGATCGGATTCCTGTATGTGGATGAGCGCGTCAAGATCCATCCGATCATTCACGGAGGCGGTCAGCAGAAGGGCCTGCGTTCCGGTACGGAAAATGTCGCGGCGATCGCAGGACTGGCCATGGCAGCCAAGGAGATCTACGATGATCTTACATCCGTAACGGACAGGCTGTATGCGCTGAAGGCGGATTTTGTCAGACAACTGAACGCCATGGACGGTGTCCGGGTAAACGCGGTTCAAGATCCTGGCAGGATCAGGGAAACGGCACCGCATATCGTGAGTGCGTCCGTGGAAGGTATCCGCGCAGAGGTTTTACTGCATGCGCTCGAAGACAAGGAGATATTTGTTTCTTCCGGATCGGCCTGTGCAAGCAACAAACCCGCGCTCTCTCAGACCCTGCAGGCTATCGGCGTAGAGAGGAACCTCCTGGATTCCACGATCCGGTTCAGTTTTTCCACGCAGACCACCAAAGAAGAACTCGATTATACGGCGGATGTCATGCGGCAGCTTCTGCCCATGCTTCGCAGATACACCAGGCATTAGGAGTAAAACATGCATTATTCATCTTTTCTGATCAAGTATACGGAGATCGCCATTAAGGGCAAGAACAGATACCTGTTTGAGGACGCGCTGGTAAGCCGCATCAGGCAGGCGCTGAAGAAGGCGGAGGGAACCTTTGAGGTGACCAAAAACCAGGGACGCATCTATGTGGACGTTACAGGCGAATATGATTTTGACGAGAACGTGGACGCCCTGCAGCATGTGTTCGGGATCAGCGGCATCTGCCCGGTGGTGCGCACGGAAGACGCGGGCTTTGACAAACTCAAGGAAGATGTGGTG
>JAGCXZ010000084.1 GCA_017961065.1 Lachnospiraceae bacterium | reverse complement strand
GCCGTGATCAGACCTGCGAAAGCTCCCAGCGACAATCCTGCCGTAGGGTTATATCCGATCGCTTCCGAAAAACTGACTCCTTCAAAAAAGCCGCCGACATACGCCATCCCAAGGATCGCGCAAACGATCAGCACCAGAAGGGGCAGGACCAGATCGATCACATGTCCTTTTACCTCAGGAGCATTATTCCCGGAACCTTCCTCTAATCCTGATCCGGCTGCCGCTGCTTCCGCCTTTTTCATGGGGCCGAAGTCTCTTCCGGTAAAGCTGATGACAAATACCATGAGGATCGTCATCAGCGCATAGAAATTATACGGGATCGTGGACAGAAAAATATGGAACCCGTTTGTTTCACTTACTTCACTGGCAACCGCCACTGCCCAGCTCGATACCGGTGCGATGATACATACCGGAGCCGCGGTCGCATCAATGATATAGGCGAGTATTTCTCTGGAAATGCGCAGCCGGTCCGTGATGGGTCGCATAAGGGTTCCGACCGTAAGTCAATTGAATCCGTCATCGATGAAGATCAGGATCCCCAGCAGCGACGTGGCAAATGCAGCCGATCTTTTGTTTTTCAGTTTCCTGCCTGCCCATCTGCCGTAAGCCGCGCTTCCTCCCGATCTCGACACCAGACTGACCACGGCCCACAAAAGAGCCAGAAAGATGATCATGTATGCGTTATCCGCAATCTTGGAACTCATCATGTCAAATGTCATGGTCGCGGCGGAAAACAGACTGCCGCCGCTCGAGAACGCATATATCAGCATTCCCGATAAGATCCCGATAAACAGGGATGAATATACCTCTTTCGTGATCAGTGCCAAAGCGATCGCGATTATGGGCGGCAAAATGGACAGCCACCCGGTTTCAATCATTGTAAACTCCATAATTTCTGTCTCCCTCCGATGATTTCCGGGCTGTTTTCCGTTACCTCTTCATGAAGCGACGCCCGTTTTTCCTCCGTTTCCTATGCTCAGATACAGTAAACATAGTTATCCTTGCGCGGTACAGGTGCTTTGGCAGGCTCTGCCGCATATCCGAGCGCGCAGTGTCCGATCCCTTCGTAATTGCCTTTGATTCCGAGTTTCTCAAGGATGCGTTTGCCGAAATCGGATTCAAATTCCTCTTTTGCCCTGTGGATCCAGATGCTTGCAACGCCGAGGCTTTCGGCAGCATTCATCAGATTCCCCATTACCAGGGATCCGTCGTAAACATATGTGGGCACGTCCTTGTCCGCCAGCACGATCAGAATGACGGGTGCTCCGTAAAATGGATCAAATCCGGCATCCCAGCCGCCGATCTTACGGTTCTCCTCTGAGAGTTCATCACGAAGAGCGGGGTCCGTCACCGCGATAATGACTGGGCTCATTTTGCCCATACCGGTCGCAGCATATGTACCTGCTTTGATAATGGCTTTGAGGTCTTCCTCCTTCACCATGTCAGATTTAAAATTCCTGCAGCTTCTTCTGTTTTCCAGAACCTTTAATGTTTCGTTCATTTCCTTTCCTCCTGTTAAGATCGGTTTTCATGGATTCCCGATGCATTTCTGATAACTCCGGCATCAGGGATCCTGTTGTCTGTTTCTGCGTATCTTATCCTTCCAGGAACAGATACAGAAGTCTGTACAGTTCCTTTGCTTCCTTTTCCGAAAACAGCGGTTCCTTTTCCCCCATCTTCAAAGGAATGTCCTTGCATTTTTCCTTCAGCGCATTCCCTTCCCGCGTAATGCTGATCACAGTGACTCTCTCGTCTTCCTTTGAGCGTCCTCTGGTGACATAGCCCGCTTTTTCCATTTTTTTTAAGAGAGGCGTGAGTGTTCCTGCATCCAGGTGAAGCAGGCTTCCCAGTTGTCCGACATTCACGGTTTCATGCTCCCAGAGGACCATCAGCACGATATACTGCGTATAGGTGAGTCCCAGGGGACTCAGATAAGGTCTGTATTTCCCGACGATCTTCCTTCCGCATGCATATAACGGAAAACATAACTGATTTTTCAGCAACAGCTGATCATACTCCTGAGCCATCTGTTCCGGCCCTCCTTTTTATCTTTTGCAATATTATATTGTGCAAAATATTTATTGTCAAGTTTTTCCGCATCTGTTCCTTTACAAAAAAACAGGCGGTCCGAAAATAACCGCCTGTCGATATGTTCTGCTATGACCGGTCCGCTCTCGTCGGTGCCCCCATCTGTTTCAGCTGCTGTTTGCGTTTGTACATCATCTGATCCGCTCTTTCAAAGACATCATGGACCAGCTGGTCTTCCGGTGTCAGTTTGGAATATCCGATGGAGACGACCACTTCCTGCTTTTTGATGTGATCCTCTACCGCAACATTGAAATCATCCACTACTTCCTGCATCGTATCGTAGCCCTTCTCCTGCAGGATGACAACAAACTCATCTCCGCCGATCCTGTAAACGGCTCCGTGTGTAAAGAACTCACAGATCATCGAGCTGGCATCCTTGATCAGCTGATCGCCGGCCGCATGACCCTGCGTATCATTGACAAGCTTGAGCCCGTTGATATCGCACACGACAAGAGCCAGCTTATCGAGATCATCTTCCCTGATCCTCTGATTCAGATGATTTTCCGCATCGGAATATGCATGCTTGTTCCTGATGCCCGTCAGGGAATCCGTATTGGCCATATTGCGGAAGGCCTTTGTGTTTTCCTTTTCCGCTTCCAGGTCTTTATTCGACAGGGCTCTGTACATGAACAGCAGCACATGGAAGAGTACAACGGCCAGAAGCAGTGTGACAACGATCTGTCTGATGTTCGTCGAGAGGCTGTTTGCGCTGACACTTCGGATCCTGTCCTGTATCACGCTCTCGCGGATCAGAACGACCATCATCCAGTCCGTTTCCTCGACCGGAACATAGCATAAAGTCTCTTCCGTTCCATCAGCCGTAAAAGTTACGCTCCCTTCCACGGAATTATGGAAATTATCATGATTTTCATTCCAGATCTGTTCCGGAATGACGCCCTTGGTCGATTCGAAAAGATTGTGTCCGGAAATGTATGGCCCCAGTTCGGTATCCGAAAGGTTTTCCCCGTTTTTGCTGTAAAGGCCGAAATAGGTTCTTCCCTCATCATCAAACGCAAGCAGATCCACGATCTCATGGATATCGATCTGAACGAAGCTCGCCTTGTAAGGCTTGCCGGCAATGGTAAGACCGGGTGTCGGTGCTGCCAGACATAACTGTTTGGAGGAACCGTAGAGCGAAACCGTACTGACACTTTTCTGATCCATTTTTTCATCGGAAAGGAACGCGTGGCGGCTGCCGCCGGTATAAGTGGTGTACTGCGTATGAACGATCTTGTCGTCATCCACCAGCGCAAAGCGGTCCAGGGACAACAGGGATTTGAGATCGCCGATTATGGTCCTGAGTTCCTCTTCCGATCCGATCCCAGCGTCATTGATATAATCCACGGCTTTTTCCATCTGGGTAAAATTGTTGTTGATCAGATTCGTGATCGTTTTGGCGCGGCGGTCCGCCATCGCCTCCAGATAAAAGGAACTGACCTCGGAAACGGCTTCATTCGTAGCCATCTTTGTCTCTCTTACAGACAGGATCGTATTGATGCTCACCAATGCCATCAACAGCGTGACGCCCACAACAGCCGTCAGGATAAACGATTTTTTTGTGATCCGGTTATACATTAGTCATCCCCATACAGCAGCTCAAGCATGATGGCTGCATCTTCCTGATAGATTACCGTAGTGATCTCGTCTGTCTTTTCGGCAAACAATTCTCCGGGTTTGTTACCGTCTGCAATCTTTACCGCGGTCTGGATCGTATCGAATCCGATCGAGTAACAATCCTGTACGCCGAGGCAGTAGATGATCCCGTCTTTCAGGTAATGCAGAGCCTCCTGATCATGGTCCATGCCGACGATCACAGTATCACTGCCCGTTTCGGTGACCGCTCTGGCCGCTCCGACGGGATTGCTCATATTGCAGCAGATGATCCCGTCCAGATCAGGATGATCGCGCAGGATCTTCATGGTAAGGTCATAAGCCAGATCAACGGAATCCATGTCATATTCCGTGGCGACGATCTCCATATCACTGTATTTTGCAATGGTGTCCTTGGCTCCTCTGGCCCTGTCTTCATGGCACGGAGCCCCGACACTTCCTACGAGGATCGCCACTTTCCCCTTGTAATCGAGTTTTTTGCATAAGGCTTCCGTCAGATCCGCGCCGTCTTCATAGTTATGTGTGTTTCCGACATACGCGATCCTTTTGCATCCTTTGGCGGCATCGGAACTGGAAAAAGTCATTACCTTGAGTCCCGCATCCACCAGTTCATCCAGAACCGGCGAAATAACAGCCTCATCGGCAACGTCAACGCCGATCACATCAAAGCCTTTGTCTTTGACCTCCAGCAGTCTCGCGGTCTGGTCCTCTGCAGAGGCCGCATCCGGCGCCATGTACTCATACGTGATCGTAATACCCTTTTCCAGAAACTTTCTCTGGGCATCTTCCATGCCGAGCGCAACCGCATCCCACCAGGGATGGACGATCTTATAGGTAAAATAGAAGTTGTAATGGTCCTTTTTGGGCTCGTACTGATCGAGTTCATGATCAAAGTCCACGGCACTGTTCACGGTATCCTCTGTTTTTGCGTCCGATTCCGTCATGGCGCCGGTTCCTTCCGCGGTCTCCCCGTCCGCTGTTCCGGAAG
>JAGCXZ010000083.1 GCA_017961065.1 Lachnospiraceae bacterium | reverse complement strand
TGTATCTCGACCACGAACAGGAACTTTGTCGGCAGGATGGGACATGTGGATTCGGAAGTTTATCTGGCAAGTCCCGCCGTTGCGGCAGCCAGTGCCGTGGCCGGTTATATCACGCAACCGGAAGAGTAACAGATCAACGGGAAAATCGCACGAAACGAAGGGAACAGATATGAAAGCAAACGGAACAGCTTATAAATACGGCGATAATGTGGATACGGACGTCATCATCCCGGCCAGGTATCTTGCGATCCAGGACCGGAAGGAACTGGCGGAACATGCCATGGAGGATATCGACGCGGATTTTGTGAAGAAGATCAAAAAGGGTGATCTTGTCGTTGCGGGCAAGAACTTCGGATGCGGCTCCTCGCGTGAGCATGCGCCCCTTGTTTTGAAGGAATCCGGTGTCAGCTGCGTGATCGCGCAGACGTTTGCCAGGATCTTTTTCAGGAACGCGATCAATATCGGTCTGCCGATCATCGAATGTGAGGAAGCCGCCAAAGCGATCGCGGACGGAGATACGGTGGAAGTTGATTTTGACAGCGGGAAGATCACGGATGTCACGACGGGCCGGACCTTTACCGGACAGCCGTTCCCGGAATTCATGCAGAAGATCATCATAAGCGGCGGTCTGATCAATTACATCAATCAAAAGTAAGTTTTTTTATGCCGGCATGAGCCGGCATTTTTTTATCGCGATACCATTACCATACACTTCTTGAAACATATGTTCGGTTATGATAAGATAAATGAATGAAGACGAAAAGAGCGGATTGGGTGATTTTGGCAGTATCGCTGCTCCTGTTTGGCGGACTGAGTCTGTATGTGATGTTTCAAGGACAGGATGGCGCTTATGCAGTCGTAACGGTTGACGGCACGGAGATTGCTTCCTATCCGCTGGATACGGATCTGACAACGGTGATAGAAGGGTATGACGGCGGAGAAAACGTTCTGGAGATTAAGGACGGAAGAGCGAAGATCATTTCCGCGGATTGTCCCGACGGCAGTTGTACGCACCAGAAAGCGATCCATGCGGATCAGGAGACGATCGTCTGCCTGCCGCACCGCGTTGTGGTCCTGATCCGGTCAGGGGAGGAGAATGAGATCGATGCGCTCACAAGGTAGGACAGGCATCAGGCGTCTGGCGGTGCTTGCCGTGTTTGCCGCATTTGCCATGATCTTAAGTTACGTTGAGATCCTGATCCCGTTTTCGTTCGGGATCCCGGGGATCAAGCTCGGATTGCCGAATCTGATGACGGTACTGATCCTCTATATCGGATCGGATCGCAGTTTTTCCGTCAGGCTTGCGGATGCAGCCATCGTCCTCATCATCAGGATCGTAACGGTGAGTCTTTTGTTCACGGATGTATACGCGATGCTCTACAGCCTCTGCGGCGGGATCATCAGTCTGCTGTGTATGTGGCTCTTATCGCGCAGTGATCGTGTCAGTCCCGTTGGATGCAGTATCTGCGGCGGGATCATGCACAATGCGGGACAGCTGCTTGTTGCGGTCGCTATCGTTTCCCAGCTGAAACTGGTTTACTACCTGCCTGTTTTGTTGCTTGCGGGAACGATCACGGGTTTTCTGACCGGCATTCTGTCCGGTCTGATCTTAAACAGAAGGGGAGTACAAGAGAGTTATGATCGGTTTTTTGAAGGGTGAAGTTGCGGGGATCTATGACGGATCGATCGTGCTTGAGGTTGGCGGAGTCGGCTACAATATCTTCATGCCGCAGTCCAATATCGATGCGATCAGGGGATTGTCGCAGGAATTGAAAGTCTACACTTATTTAAGTGTCAGGGAAGATGCCATGTGGCTCTACGGGTTTCTGACCAGGGATGATCTGGATTTCTTTAAGCAGCTGATCCAGGTCAACGGGATCGGCCCCAAGGGAGCGCTCGGTATTCTGTCTGTCATGAGCGTTTCGGATCTGCGCTTTGCGATCCTGTCTTCGGATGCCAAGACGATCTCCAAGTGTCCGGGTATCGGAGCCAAAACGGCGCAGCGTATCATTCTCGATCTGAAGGATAAGATCGATCTGGCAGATGCGTTCGAGCATCAGGTTTCTCATTCCGGTACAGAAGAGGACGGAGTCACCGGTATCCGTCAGGAGGCCGTCGAAGCACTCTGTGCGCTCGGCTATTCGGCAACGGATGCGATGCGGGCCTGCAAGAGCGTGGAGATCACGGACGAAGATGATGTTGAAACGATCCTGAAGGCAGCATTGAAGCTGATGATCTGATGAAACGGATCCATAAGAGGGGGAGCAGAGAAAAGATGTCAACACGAACGATCGAAACCAATCTGACGGAAGAAGATATTAAGATAGAGGGCAGTCTGCGTCCGCAGTTCTTAAAGGACTATATCGGCCAGCAGAAAGCTAAGGAGACACTCCAGATCTACATCGACGCGGCAAAGAAGCGCGGCGATCCGCTGGATCATGTCCTTTTTTACGGCCCGCCCGGACTCGGTAAAACGACGCTTGCCGGGATCATCGCAAACGAAATGGGCGTTCACATGAAGACAACCTCCGGTCCTGCGATCGAAAAGCCCGGAGAGATGGCCGCGATCCTGAACAATCTCCAGGAGGGGGATGTCCTTTTCGTGGATGAGATCCACCGTTTGAACCGGCAGGTGGAAGAAGTACTGTATCCCGCCATGGAGGACTACGCGATCGATATCATGATCGGCAAAGGCGCCAGCGCGCGTTCGATCCGTCTGGATCTTCCCAAATTCACACTGGTCGGCGCGACCACAAGGGCAGGACTGCTTACGGCGCCGCTGCGTGACCGGTTCGGCGTGATCCACAGACTCGAGTTCTATACGCCCGAGGAACTGACCACGATCATCATGCATTCCGCCAAGATCCTGGACGTGAAGATCGATGCAAAAGGAGCCGCGGAACTTGCCAGAAGGAGCAGGGGCACACCGCGTCTTGCAAACAGACTCTTAAAACGCGTCCGTGATTTTGCCCAGATCCGTTATGACGGGGAGATCACTTGTCAAGTGGCTGTTGATGCGCTCGATCTGATGGATGTGGACAAGATGGGACTGGATCATGTCGACCGGAATCTGATCCTGACTATGATCGATAAGTTTGAAGGCGGTCCGGTCGGGCTCGATACGATCGCCGCGGCGA
>JAGCXZ010000082.1 GCA_017961065.1 Lachnospiraceae bacterium | reverse complement strand
TTACAGTTTCTGAATCCCGGCCCATCCTGTATATGCTTCGCATATGGGCCGTTGTTAAGTAATGGATCTGACGATCCATTACAGTTTCTCAAAATCCGAGGCGCCGTGTTTGCAGAGCGGGCAGATGAAGTCTTCAGGCAGTTCTTCACCTTCGTAAACATAGCCGCACACTTTGCATACCCAGCCCTTCTTGCCTTCCGTATCCGGTTTTGGTTTCACGTTCTGCTGGTAATACGTATATGTCATGGTCTCCCTGTCGGAAAGCACGCGCGCTTCGCTGACAGTGCAAATGAACATGCCGTGCGTATCCAGATCCACATACTGCTCCACCTTGAGAGACATGACCGCATTGACATAGTTGGGCAGCATGATCAGGCCGTTTGCAGATCGCGGCATCGTCTGCCCTTCAAATTTATCCACATTCCTGCCGCTTCTGAACCCGTAGTCCTCAAATACCTTAAACGGCGCATCCACGGACAGGCAGTTGATGTTCATGATCCCGGACTGCTGCACGATATGATGCGTGTAATTCTGCTTGTTGATGCAGACCGCGATACGGTTCGGAGAACTGGTCACCTGGCTGACCGTGTTCACGATGCAGCCGTTGTCCCTCTTCCCGTCGTTGCTCGTTACCACATAGAGGCCGTAACCGATCTTGAACAGCGCCGTCATATCGTTCTTGTTGGCCGTCTGATCCTGTATTGCCATATAGTCCTTGCAGAGTTCGTCTGCCATGGCATCGATCTGCTGCTTGTTTTCGTCATTCATCGCGGACATGATCTTCACCGTTGTATCGGTAAATACCAGATCCTTGCATCCCTCAAGCATGTTCCGCATGATCTTGGCAGCCTGCGGCGCCCAGGTTCCGTTCTCGATCAGGCCGATCGTTTTCCCGCGGAATCCTCTCTCCGTCAGATGATGAATGAACTCTCTCATGAACGGAAAGATCTCCGCGTTGTAGGTCGTTGTCGCCAGCACCAGTTTGCCGTAACGGAAAGCATCCTCAACGGCTTCCGCCATATCACAGCGCGCCAGATCATTGACCACGACCTTCGGGCATCCTTTTTCTTTCAGTTTATCGGCAAGCAGGGTAACTGCTTTTTTGGTGTTGCCGTATACGGATGTGTACGCGATCACGATCCCGTCGCTCTCCACGCCCCAGGATGACCAGATCTCATACAGGTTCAGATAGTAGCCGAGATTCTCCGTCAGCATCGGACCGTGCAGCGGAAAGATCTTTTGGATGTCAAGCGCTGCTGCCTTCTTTAAAACATTCTGCACCTGAACCCCGTACTTGCCGACGATGCCGAAATAGTAGCGGCGTGCTTCGCATGCCCAGTCCTCTTCCACATCCAGGGCGCCGAACTTGCCGAAACCGTCAGCCGAAAACAGTACATGATCCGCATCATCATGTGTCATCAGAACTTCCGGCCAGTGCACCATCGGCGCTGCCACAAAGGAGAGGGTATGTCTGCCGAGTTTCAGCGTGTCTCCTTCGCCCACGACGATCCTGCGGTCCGAAAAATCCTTACCGAAAAAATTCTGCATCATGACAAAGGCCTTATCCGAAGAAACCACTTTGGCATCCGGATAATTGTTCATGAAATTGACGATATTGGCCGAATGGTCAGGCTCCATATGCTGTACCATCAGATAATCCGGCTTCCGATCGCCCAGAACCGATGCGATATTGTCAAGCCATTCGTGCGTGAACTTCGCATCCACCGAGTCCATGATCAGGATCTTCTCGTCTATGATCGCATAAGAATTGTATGCCATGCCGTTGGGCACATCATACTGCCCCTCAAAAAGGTCTATCTTATGATCGTTAACACCAACATAATAGATGTCTTCCGTCAGTTTGTTTGTCATGCAGATCTCCTCCTGTAGTAATGATAAGTCAAAATAGTGTACCCCAATTATACCTAACGGCCGTCCGATTCTCAACCGGTACTTACAGATCGATCAGAAGCTCCACGGGGCAGTGATCGGACCCTTCCACCTCCGTATGGATCAGGGCATCCTTCATGGCTTCCTTCAGATCATCCGATACGAGAAAATAGTCGATCCGCCATCCCGCATTATGCTCTCTGGCATGGAAACGGTAAGACCACCAGGAATAAATATCCGTTCTGTCCGGATAAAAATAACGGAAGCTGTCGGTGAACCCGGACGAGAGGAGTACCGTCATCTTTTCCCTTTCCTCATCCGTAAACCCGGCATTGTGGTGGTTGGACTTGGGATTCTTTAGGTCGATCTCCTCGTGCGCCACGTTCAGATCCCCGCAGACGATCACGCCCTTTTTCTTCGAAAGGTTCATCAGATAGTCCCGAAACGCATCCTCCCACCGCATCCGGTAGTCCAGTCTCTTCAGATCGTTCTGGGAATTCGGTGTATAACAGGTGATAAAATAAAACCTGTCATATTCGAGTGTGATGACCCTTCCCTCGTGGTCATGCTCTTCGATGCCGATCCCGTAAGTAACCGAGAGCGGTTCCTTCTTCGCAAAGACCGCCGTTCCCGAGTACCCCTTTTTCTCCGCATAGTTCCAGTAGACATGATACCCTTCTTTTTCCGGATCAAACTGTCCTTCGGAGAGCTTGATCTCCTGCAGCGCGAACAGGTCCGCGGACTCTTTGTCAAAATAGTCCCAGAAACCCTTTCCCGTCACCGCACGCAGTCCGTTAACATTCCATGAGATCATCTTCAGCATTTTTCTCTTCCTTTCCGTCTCACTCATCTGACCCGTTCAGATCCGCATCCAGCCTCTGTCTGACTTCTTCCAGAGAAAGGCCTTCCGCATCAGCGATCCGTACCAGATCCTCATATTCGTATTTTCTCCGCATCACACCGTATCCGGATGAGATCTTACAGCGCACCTCTCCGTATGGTGTCTGCAGCGTCTCGATCCGGCGCTCCAGAACATACCTGTTCATTGCCTGCTCACGTATGCCGATCGTCGTCGTATGCCGGAACAGAAGCTCAACCATCTTCTCTTTATCCGACGTGCTGCAGATCACACGGATCAATATACCGGGGCGTGACTTTTTCATGCCGACACCGACCGTATAGACCTCTCTCGCGCCGCCTTCGAACAGCTTCTCCATGGCATAGCCGACTGCCTCGGCGCTCATGTCGTCAACATTGCAGGACAGTTCCCAAACGGCATCCGTCTGTCCCTGCGTCTCGCCGAGCATCGCGCGCACGCAGTTGGCTGCCGGGAAATCCTTTTTCCCCATTCCGTACCCGATCGCGCCAACACGCATCAGGGGCATCTCCCCGAACCGGGCCGCGAAGTGTTTCAAAAGAGCGGCTCCCGTCGGCGTGCAGAGTTCTCCGCTGATGCTGCCGCCGTATGTCGGAACGTCCCGCAGGATATCAGCAGTTGCCGGAGCCGGGACCGGAAGGATCCCGTGTGCGCATTGCACCTGTCCGCTCCCCACATGGACCGGAGATACCACGACCTCATCCACGGCCAGTTCCTTCATCAGAAGGCAGACCGTCGTGATGTCTGCAAGCGCATCCATCGTGCCCACCTCATGAAAATGAATATCCGACACCGGAACGCCGTGCACCCGGCTTTCCGCCTCCGCGATCAGTTTGTATACGGCAAGAACATCCTCCGCCACATCCCGGTCAAGCTGCAAATGATCCGCAACCAGGTGCTCGATCTCATGCATGGTTCCGTGATGATGCGTATGCTCCCCCTCATGGTGATGCGTATGCTCCGTTCCATGATGGTGCTCATGTCCTTTCGCGTCGTGGTGATGGTCGTGTTCATGCGCATGTTCATGC
>JAGCXZ010000081.1 GCA_017961065.1 Lachnospiraceae bacterium | reverse complement strand
GATCTTTCGGAAACGCAAGGTGCTCCCGTGCTCTGCTTTATAGACGAGGTGCTGCGCGGCACCAATACCGTGGAACGGATCGCCGCATCCTCGAGGATCCTTTCGGAACTCAACAAAAAGAACGCGATCTGCTTTGCGGCAACGCATGACATGGAACTGACGCAGATCCTGCAGAACGAGTTTACGAATTATCATTTTGACGAGGAAGTACATGACAGGGATGTTACTTTCTCTTACCGCCTGAAGGAAGGCGGTTCCGATACCAGAAACGCGATCCTCCTGCTGTCCCTGATCGGCTTTGACGAAAAAGTTGTAAAAGAGGCGGAGAGTGCGGCGGATCATTTCACGCAAACCAGACAGTGGGGTACCATCTGATATGAAAGTCACGATCTATACGGACGGATCGGCCAGGAGCAATCCGGAAGGGCCGGGCGGATACGGAACGATCATTGAATATGTGGATCCGAACGGAACGCTGCACGAGCGCACGTTTTCGGCCGGTTACAAGAAGACGACGAACAACCGCATGGAACTGATGGCGGTGATCGTCGGGCTGGAAGCGCTGATCAGACCCTGTGAAGTCAACGTGATCTCGGATTCCAAATATGTGACGGACGCGTTCAACCAGCACTGGATCGATTCCTGGCAGATCAACGGCTGGCGGACGAGCGCCAAAAAGGACGTGTTGAACACGGATCTGTGGAAACGGCTTCTGGAAGCCATGGCGCAGCACAAGGTCACTTTCACCTGGGTGAAGGGACACGACGGTCATCCGCAGAATGAGCGGTGCGACAAGATGGCTACATCGGCAGCGGATGCCGAGGACCTTCTTGACGATGTGATCGCATAGATGCTATATTTTTAAATTGGAAATCTCCGAAAAAGAAGGGAGAAAGATCATGGTTACAACTTATGTTCTTCTGACGGTCATCAGTATCGTGATCATCATCGTTGCGGTTCTGCTCGGAAAAAAGCTCCGCGACATGAAGGATGCCAAGGATGCTTTAAAAGCCGAGGCAGAAAAAGAAGCAAAGGAGAATGGCAATGCTGTATAAGAGTACGCGCGGATCGGGGCATCTGCATGCTTCGGAGGCTATCCTCAAAGGACTTGCCGATGACGGCGGTCTGTTCATGCCTGCCTATATACCGGTACTTTCGGTACCGCTCACGGATCTTCCGAACCTGTCCTACCAGGAGACGGCTTATCTTGTTATGAAGGATTACCTGGATGACTATACGGAGGAAGAGTTAAAGAGCTGTATCGCAAAGGCCTATGACGAGAAATTCGATACGCCTGAGATCGCCGAACTGACGCAGGCGGGAGACAGATATTTTCTCGAACTCTACCATGGTGCCACGATCGCTTTTAAGGACATGGCGCTGTCCCTTTTGCCGCATCTTCTGACCACCGCGATCAGAAAGAACGGCGTGGACAAGGAGATCGTGATTTTAACGGCCACTTCCGGCGATACCGGCAAAGCTGCTCTTGCAGGTTTTTCCGATGTGGAAGGGACCAGGATCATCGTTTTCTATCCCCGCGGCGGCGTAAGCCGGATCCAGGAACTGCAGATGGTCACGACAAAGGGAAAGAATACCTCCGTCATTGCCGTAAACGGCAACTTTGACGACTGTCAGACCGGTGTGAAGAAGATCTTCCATGATGAAGCGTTCAAACAGGAACTGGACAATGCCGGATTCTGTTTCTCCTCGGCTAATTCGATCAACATCGGCCGTCTGGTACCGCAGATCGCCTACTATGTATTCGCGTACGGCCGGATGATGAAGCTTGGCGCGATCAAAGCGGGAGAGAAGCTTGACTTTACGGTTCCGACAGGTAATTTCGGAAACATTTTGGCGGCTTATTTTGCCAAACAGATGGGACTGCCGATCGGCAGACTGATCTGCGCGAGCAACGATAATAAAGTTTTGTTCGATTTCTTCAAGACGGGTACCTATGACAGGAACAGACCGTTCATCCTGACCACGTCCCCGTCCATGGACATCCTGATCTCCTCCAATCTGGAGCGTCTGATCTACCTGTCCTGCAAGCGCAACGACAAAGTGAATCAGGATCTGATGACGCAGCTTGCCAGAACCGGGAAATACACGGTTACGGATGAGATGAAGGAAGAACTCAAAGATTTCTACGGCGCTTATGCCGATCAGGATCAGGTGCAGGATACGATCCTTTACTTCTATGAAAAGTACGGCTACGTGATCGATCCGCATACCGCGGTTGCCGCTTTTGCCGACATGCAGTACAGGAAGCGCGGCGCAGAAGGCACCAAGAGCGTGATCATTTCCACGGCAAGCCCCTATAAATTCGGCGAGACCGTATTGAAAGCGATCGATCCGGATTTAAGCTACCGCGATGACTTTGAGATGGCGGAACGTCTGCAGAGTCTGTCAAAAAGAAACATTCCGAACGCCATTAACGACATCCGGAATGCTGAGATCCTGCATAAAGAAGTATGTGACGTGCCAAAGATGCACGAGAGTGTCAAAAAGATCCTGTTCGGATCATGATCTGGAACCGTCCAGTTCGCACAACAGAAAACGGATCGTTCCGTAAGGGAATGTAACGGGGATGACGGTGATGTCGCCTGTCGCAGGCGATGTCATCAGAAAGGCCCCGTTTTGTTTGGGTGCCGCAAGGTTCAGTTCGCAGATATTGAGCTTCGAGAGCTGTACCACGAAGAGACCGTTGTGCAGGTTCAGAAAATCAAGAAGCGATTCCTTGACGAGAAGGTCGTATTCGTTGACGTCTTCCTTGGAATACTGTGCGGCAAAGGAGATCAGAACGTTTTCCGGTGCATCCATTGCCGAATAAGCGGAAGGGATCCCGGTGATCTCCTGGGAAAGTTCCTTGTTCAGATAGTATTCCGGAACCAGTTCGATCTGACCGACACTGATGTCCGTATTCACATAGGTCAGGATATCCGCGATCAGTTTCTGAATGTATTCTTTGATGAAATCCGTCATGGATGATGACAGGCTTTCATAATTGGAGCGGCTTAAAACGTCGCGCATTTGTTCCATGGTGTCCATAGCATTTCCTCCGGATCGTAAGATTAAGCCATAACGTGCTCAAGTACCTGTGAAAGCAGGCTTTCCTCAACGGGTTTCTGGATAAAATCACGTGCGCCCGCCTTGATCGCTTCACGCAGATTGGTTTGCGTGCCGACAGAGGAGACCATGATCACTTTGGCCTTCGGGTCGTATGCCATGATCTCTTTGGTTGCCGTGATGCCGTCCTTGATGGGCATGACGATATCAAGCAGCACAACGGTCGGATGCTCATGCATATAAGCATTTACGGCATCCTGTCCGTTGGAAACCTCCAGGATATTCGTATAACCGAAAGAACGAAGCATGGCAGAGAGATTTTTCCTTGCCAGGATCGAATCATCGCAGATTAGAAATTTCGCATCTTTTTCTTCCATATGGGAATCCTCCAACATAGGGATATTATACCATAAACGTTAAAGTCACTCAAGCAGGAGCAACGCAAAAACAGCGGTTTTACACGCGCTCACCGATCGGATGATAGGGCACGTCCTCGCATACGGGTTTGTAGGCGGGACGGATGATCTTTCCGTTGTTGGAAAGTTCCTCCATACGGTGCGCGCTCCAGCCAGCGATACGTGCGATCGCAAAGATCGGCGTAAAGAGTTCCTTGGGCAGGTTCAGGCTCTTGTAAACAAAGCCGGAATAGAAGTCCACATTGCAGCATACGCCCTTGTAGATCTTGCGCTCTTTTGCAATGATCTTGGGACCTAAGCATTCCACAAGGGAATAGAGATTGAACTCTTCCTGCAGACCTTTTTCCTCAGCCAGTTTCTGCACGAACCCTTTGAAGATCCGTTCTCTGGGATCGGAGAGGGAATATACGGCATGCCCCATCCCGTAGATCAGACCCTGCTTGTCAAATGCTTCCTTGTGAAGCAGTTTCTTCAGATAATCACTGACGGCTTCCTCATCTCTGGTATCGGAAACGTTGGCACGAAGATCGTCC
The DNA here is from genome assembly GCA_017961065.1 of Lachnospiraceae bacterium. GTDB lineage: Bacteria > Bacillota > Clostridia > Lachnospirales > Lachnospiraceae > UBA2868. The sequence goes on along the minus strand of JAGCXZ010000081.1, from coordinate 3,178 downwards.
ATCATCTCCACAACCTTGATGTTGGCTCCGCCGTGTCTGGGTCCCTTTAAGGAACCGAGTGCGGCAGCGATCGCCGAATACGTGTCCGTGCCCGAAGACGATACCACATGCGTCGTAAAAGCGGAGTTGTTGCCGCCACCGTGTTCCATATGCAGAACGAGCGCGACATCCAGGATCTTGGCTTCAAGCGGCGTGTATTTCTTGTTGGGCCTGAGCAGACGCAGGATGTTCTCGGCTGTTGAGAGTTCATTCTTGGGCGGATGGATGTAGAGACTCTTTCCGTCATAGTAGTGCCGGTAAGCCTGATATCCGTATACAGAAAGCAGCGGGAACAGGCTGATCAGCTGCAGACACTGCCTTAGGACATTGGGCAGCGCGATGTTGTCCGGATCATCATCATAGGAATAGAGCATCAGAACGGAACGTGCCAGCGTGTTCATCATATCTTTGCTCGGGGCTTTCATAATGACATCGCGCACAAAGTATGTGGGCAGCGTTCTGTAAAAAGCAAGCAGATCACAGAAATCCTGCAGTTCACGGGAATTCGGCAGTTTGCCGAACAGCAGAAGATAGGTAACCTCCTCATAGCCGAAGCGGTTTTCGGATGTAAAACCTATGATCAGATCGCGTACATTGATCCCGCGGTAAAACAGTTCTCCGTCGATCGGGGTTAAAACATCGTCTTTGATGATGTTGGCGCGGACATCGGAAATATGCGTCAGGCCAGCAAGAACACCTTTGCCGCTTAAGTCACGCAGGCCGCGTTTCACATCCATATCAATGTAGAGTTGGGGATCGATCTGGCAGGACTTCTCGGACATGGCGGCCAGTCTTTTGAGTTCCGGCGTGATCTCCGAGTAGATGTTATGTGTCATGAGCGTTCCTCCCTCCAAAAGGTAGTCTTACCATGCATTTTATCATTCATAACTACAATGTAACAAGTAAAACGTCCAAAAGTTCATAAAATATTTACACTTGTTCTGTGCTATAATAGGGGACAAAAAAGGAGGTGCCTTATGACAAATCGTGAAATACTGCAACACTGTGACCATACACTGCTGAAACCCGTAGCGGCCTGGGAAGATATCCGCAAACTCTGTGAGGACGCGCTTGCCTGTGATACGGCATCCGTATGCGTGCCGCCCTGCTATATCAAACGGATCCATGAGACGTTCCCTGCACTCAATATCTGTACGGTGGTCGGCTTCCCGCTCGGATACGAGACAACGGAAGGAAAAGCCGCCGACACGAAGCAGGCGCTCAAAGACGGCGCAGGCGAGATCGATATGGTCATCAATATCACGGATGTCAAGAACGGTGATTATGATGCCGTAACAAAGGAGATCCGCACTTTAAAGGAGATCTGTGGGGATAAGATCCTGAAGGTCATCATTGAGACCTGCTATCTGACGGAAGAGGAAAAGATCGCCATGTGCAAATGCGTGACGGACGGCGGTGCCGATTTCATCAAGACATCGACCGGGTTCGGAACGGCGGGCGCAACGCTTGCAGACATCGAACTGTTTAAGGCGCATATCGGCAAAAACGTCAGGATCAAAGCGGCCGGCGGTATCCGTACGATCGAAGACCTGAACGCATACCTGGAGGCCGGTTGCGACAGGATCGGCACATCGGCAGCCGTTTCTCTCTTAAAAGACAAGATCTGATCATAAAGGAGCAACATTTCCATGAGCACGATAAATGAACGGCTGAAAGCACTCAGGACATGCATGGAAGCGCAGGGGATCGATTGCTATCTGGTCTTTACTTCGGACGATCACCAGAGCGAATACCTGGATGCGCACTTTAAAACGAGGGAATTCCTTTCCGGATTTACAGGATCAGCGGGATGGATGGCTGTCACAAAGGACCGCGCGATCCTCTGGGCGGACGGAAGATATCATGTACAGGCGGCCAGGCAGATCGCAGGAACTCAGATCGAGCTGTATAAATCCGGGCTGCCCGAGACACAGACGCTTGAAGGATTTCTGGAAGATGAGATCAAAGAGGGCATGGTCGCTGCCTGTGACGGCAGAACGATCAGTGCCTCCTATTATAAGAAACTCTCGGAAGTGATCTCTCCGGGCGCATTCCGCACGGATATCGATCTGTTCGAGCAGATCTGGGAGGACAGACCCGCATGCGCATCCGATCCGGTTTACGAACTTCCGCTTGAGATCAGCGGAAGATCACGTTCGGACAAGATCGCGCATATCCGCAAGACCTTAAAAGAGTCCGGCGCAGACGCCTATGTTCTGGCGGATCTCAGCAGCATCATGTGGCTCTTTAATCTGCGCGGCAGTGATGTGAACTGCAATCCCGTGGCTTTTTCCTATGCGTATATCACGATGCAGGAAGCCATGATCTTTCTGCAGATGTCTTCGATGGATGAGGAACTCCTTCAGAGCCTTCGGGAAGACAGGGTGGCGGTCCTTCCCTATGAGGAGACGGTTAATTTCCTGACAAATATCAGGGGACTTGTGATCGCATCGGATCCGGATGAAGTGAATTCCGCGCTGTATGCGCTGCTAGCGCAAAATAACACGTTAACGGATGTAACCGCAAGCGATATAACGCCCAAGCAGATCAAGAACGAAACGGAGATCCGGCTCGCAAGAAAGTATCATGAACTGGATGCCGTAGCGATGATCCGCTTCATCCGCTATATCAAGGACGCCGTTACAAAAGGACCTGTTACCGAATGCGAGGCGGCAGTTTATATCGACGGCCTTCGGGCGCAAAACGAAGGCTATAAGGATCTTTCCTTTGAAACGATCTGCGCATACGGTGAAAACGGAGCGATCATCCACTACGCACCGGAGCCTGAGAGCTGCGCAACGCTTGCTCCCAAAGGCTTTCTACTGCTGGATTCGGGCGCGCAGTACCTTGGCGCGACAACGGATATCACAAGAACGATCGTACTCGGCGAACTGAGCGACATAGAAAGACGTGATTTTACCGCGGTCTTAAAATCCATGATCGCGCTGGCGGATGCGGTATTTCTGGACGGAACGAGCGGGACCAATCTGGATATCCTGGCCAGGGGCCCGATCTGGAGGCTTGGGATAGACTACAGGCACGGAACGGGGCACGGGATCGGCGCCTTCCTAAACGTTCACGAAGGCCCGCAGAATTTCCGCTACAAGGTCAGCAGGGACGTTGAGCCTGTCAGCATCGT
>JAGCXZ010000080.1 GCA_017961065.1 Lachnospiraceae bacterium | reverse complement strand
TCAGGGATATCAACACGCATCTGGTCCTCGAAGTGATCCTGAACGAGGGTCCTGTTTCGCGTGCGTCGATCGCTGCGAAGCTGGGCCTTACCAAGGCAACCGTTTCGGCGATCGTTCTAAACCTGCTGTCCGAAAACCTGGTGCGGGAGATCGGAAGCAACGCGGCCGGGCTCGGAAGAAGACCGATCCTGCTCGAGTTCTGCAAAGAGAACGGGCATATCATCTCCATAGACCTGGGCGTGGATTCGATCGTTGCCTTCACGTCGGACCTGACCGGTAACAACTGCGGGCTCCGTCAGTACCGCAACACGTATTCGCGCGAGAAGGTCATCAGCGGACTGAGTACCATTATCCGCAAGACGATAAAATCACTCGAGCCGACCGTATTCGGCGTGGTCGGGATCTGCATCGGCGTACACGGTTCGGTGGATGACAACGAGATCACGTTTGCGCCCTATTACGATTATGCGCATCTGCCGTTCGCGGAAGAACTGTCCGCGGAGTTCTCGGTACCGGTCTTTCTGGAGAATGAGGCAAACCTTTCCGTGACCGGTGAGAAGTGCTACTGTTTCCATGCGCAGAATATGATCGGTATCAGCGTGCATTCGGGGATCGGCGTCGGGATCCTGATGAACGGACAGCTCTATACCGGAGCAAAAGGGAATGCCGGGGAGTTCGGCCATACGATCGTAGAAGCGCACGGCAGGCAATGCCCCTGCGGCAATCAGGGATGCCTGGAGCAGTATGCGTCCGAACGGGCCATCCTGCATGATTATGCCAAGGCGCTCGGCGAAAAGAGCGTTTCGATCGACCGTCTGATCGCCGATTACAACGCGCATGATGAGATCGCGCTGACCATGATCGACCGGTTTGTCCGTTATATCGCCGTCGGCGTCAATAATCTTCTGAACATCTTCAATCCCGAGGTGGTAGTGATCAATTCGGGATTTACGATCTACATTCCGGATCTGATCGGCAGGATCGAAGCGGAACTGAAAAACCGGATGAACATCTGTGAGATCGTTCCATCCGGTCTTCAGGACACGTCAATCCTCCTGGGAGGGATCTGTGTCTGCATTCATCATTTTCTCGGCGTGAATTACTTATCGCCGAACAATACCTTTACGGTAGGGTAAAGCTTCTTGAATTTCGCGTAACGTTCTTCATATTTGGCAACCAGGTCGGCATCGGGTTCTTCGGTGCCGATTACTTTTACCAGTTTGCCGGCAGCTTCTTCCACGCTGGCGTATACGCCGCAGCCGACTGCCGCCAGAACGGCGCCGCCGTATCCGGGACCTTCCTCGGATTCGATCGTCTCAACGGGGATCCCGAGCACATTGGCCATGATCTTTCTCCACAGCGGGCTCTTTGCACCGCCACCGCAGATCTTGGTCTTTTCGATCTTGATCCCGAGCGAACGTGCTACTTCAAAGGAGTCCCTGATCCCGAACGCAACACCTTCCAGAACGGCCTGCGTCATATCGGCGCGTGTCGTATCCATGGACATGCCAATGAACATGGCTCTGGCATCCGGATTGTTGTGCGGGGAACGCTCGCCCATCAGGGAGGGAAGGAAGAAGACGTTGTTCTCTCCGAGTTTGGTGATCTGAGACTGCTCGCCCGCGTAATCATCCGTTCCGACGATGTCGTTCATCCACCACTTGTTGCAGGAAGCCGCGGAAAGCATGCAGCCCATCAGGTGATAATTCCCGTCGGCATGCGCGAAGGCATGCAGCGCGTTATTTTCATCCACACAGAAGTTCTTGCTGGAGATGAAGATCGTACCGGATGTTCCGAGAGAGATGTTGCACTTGCCGTCGCCGACCGTCGCGGTACCGATCGCTGCCGCAGCGTTGTCGCCCGCGCCCGCAATGACCTTGACGGTTTCGGGGAAGCCGAGTTCTTTGGCAACATCCGGACGGATCGTGCCGACAACATCATAACTTTCGAAGATCTTTGCGAGCTGTTCTTCCTTAACGGAGCAGATCTCCATCATCTCTTTGGACCAGCACTTGTTCTTTACATCAAAGAGAAGCATGCCGGAAGCATCGGACACGTCCGTGCAGTGCACGCCGCTCAGCATATAGGCGAGATAATCCTTCGGCAGCATGATCTTAGAGATCTTTGCGAACAGATCCGGCTCGTTGGCTTTCATCCAAAGGAGCTTCGGCGCGGTAAAGCCGGCAAACGCGATGTTTGCGGTGTATTCGGAAAGTTTGTCTTTGCCGATCACGTTGTTGAGGTATTCCACTTCCTTGCCGGTACGGCCGTCATTCCATAAAATGGCGGGGCGGATGACTTTATCCTGATCATCCAGCACAACAAGGCCGTGCATCTGGCCGCCGAAACTGATGCCGGCGATCTGCGATTTATCAAACGAAGCCGTCAGTTCCTTTAATCCTGCCAGAGACTGCGTCCACCAGTCCTCGGGTTTCTGCTCGGACCAGCCCGGATGCGGGAAGTCGAGAGGGTATTCCTTGGAAACGACATTGGCGATTTTCCCGTTCTCTTCCATCAGTAAGAGTTTTACTGCGGATGTTCCTAAATCAACACCGATAAAATACATGATATACCTCCGTTTTTGTGAATAGACATCAATAGTTCACTGACTAAACTAATTAACTATAGGCTACTATATCGACCTGCTTTTGTCAATCCTAAAGCGAAGGGGGTGATTTTGCCGAAAATGTCCGATTTTACTTGACGTAAGCGGTGCCACGTGGTAGCATCAAATTAGTTTACTGAGTAAACTAAAGAGTGGTCAGGAAGAAGGTTAGGAGGTTGTTTTTATGGTTATCAAAAGTGTGAATGACCCGTCGTTCAAAAAGTACGGCAAAGTCATCAAGGGTATTGATTTTTCCAATATTACCCGTGAAATGATGAACCTGCCCTGCCCGGACGGGGAAGTGGTCTATGAGCCGGGAGTAGCGGCGCTGGAGAACACATCGGAAGCGAAGGTGATCCAGCATAGC
>JAGCXZ010000079.1 GCA_017961065.1 Lachnospiraceae bacterium | reverse complement strand
GCGCATCCAGATGGCGAATGCCACACTCGAATCCCTCGGCCTGGACGGCTATGATGTGACGGGTAAGTTTGACATCGGCAGGATCACCAACGCGATCGATATGGTCAGCGAAAGAAGATCCGAGATCGGTGCGCAGACAAATGCACTCGAATATACGATCAACCGGAATGATCTGACGGCGGAAAACACCATGGCGGCAAGATCGCAGCTGGCTGACCTCGATATCCCGAAGGCAGTTTCGGAACAGAAGAAGAACCAGGTTCTGGAGGATTACCAGAACATGATGCAGCGTCAGATGATGCGCGATGAAGAAGAAAAGGCACGCGGTATCTTCCAGTTCTGATGCCGGGATGATCAAATAACAAATGTTATACGATAAAGATATCCGCGAACCGTTATTTTCCTTTCTGGAGGAGCGGCTCGGCAAGGTCAGATTTTTCGAAGAGAAACAGATGGGAGAGTCCAGGGCGGACGTGATCATGATCACCGAGGATCTGATCTGCGGGATCGAGATCAAGAGCGATGCGGACACCTATGCCAGGCTGAAGCGCCAGATCCCCGATTACTGTAAGTATTTTGACTGTAACTACGTGGTGGTCGGCACTTCGCACGCGTCCCATGTGGATGAGCATGTTCCCGATGACTGGGGGATCATTACCGTCGAGGAGGACGAAGAAGGCAGCGCGGTTGATTTTTACATCCTGCGCGAGGCCAAACGGAATCCGAACTGTGATCCGGCGCGTAAGATCACGATCCTCTGGAGGCCGGAGCTCAAGCACATTCAGGAACTGAACGGCCTTCCGGCCTATAAGGAAAAAAGCAAAGCCTGCGTCCAGAAGCTGATCATGGACAGGGTTCCCGAAGAAGTCTGGCAGAGACAGATGTGCGAGGAACTGCTGCAGAGAGATTATACGACGATCCATGACACCATCAACGCGTTCCGCGCAGAAAATGGCCGGAAACCGAGACGGCGGATCAGGCGCAGGAAAAGACGCTCGCTGATCTGAAGCATAAAATCACGAGAACTGAAAGGGTGGGAATGCCCGGAATGCGGCATTGCCGCCCTGTTTTATTGTAAAGGCCATGATAAGATACTGGGACAACCTGTCTTACCACAAAAAAATATTTGCCGGCATGCTGATCGCGGCGATCCTGCCGCTTCTTGTGTACTTCTTTTTCGTGACGCAGATCTTCGGCGTCTACAGTACTTCCGCAGAGGAAAAAGAAGCAAGAGAGACCCTTCAGCTGATGGATGAGGCGCTTTTGCAGGAATTCGAGCAGATCGTTCAGGGTATGGACGGAATGGCAAAAGACCCCGCTTTTCAGGAGGTTTTGAGCGGAACGCAGGGCGGCGTGACACCGGCGCTTTACCGCCAGAAGCATATGCTGGAGCGGCAGTACGGGGCCTATGCGGATATGGCCATATATGATGCTGACGGGATCTGCAGGATCTATACCGGAGACGGTACCCACATCAAAATGGAGCAGGCCCTGGACTGGGGCGTTCTGTTTGAGGCGGCAAGGGAACCCGGCAGGATCATTTTCCGGAATGCAAACCTGTTCCGCGGGACAGAGAAAGAAAGTTATGTAAACCTAGCGAGAACCATCACGGGTCAAGACGGGAGCGTGAACGGCTTTGTCGTGGCTGCCGTTTACAAATCCGGGTTTGACCGCATGCTGCAGGAATTCTATCCGACGGAATCGGGTGTTCTGCACATTCTGGACGATTTCCGCAAACCTGTCTATGCTTCCGCCCCGACCGCGGAAGAGGAGGCGTTTTCTGCGGCACAGTCCGAGCTGTTAAAAGGCGGTCCGGATATTTTGCAGAGTGCGGACGGCAAGTACAAATATTACCATATGTATGAAAAGGATCTGCAGCTGCATCTGGTTTTCCGGCAGTCTGTCATGGCCAGAACGAGGATGCGCCGGACGCTGCTGGTCTTTGCGCTGATCGCGGCGCTTGTCAGCTTCCTGCTCTGCCTTGCGATCACGAAAGGCTTCAGCCGCCGTTTCTATGCACCGATCGGCAGACTCACCGATGCGATCAACAAGATCAAGGACGGTGATTATCAGGCCAGGATCGACGAACGCTATCTCGGAAAAGATGAGCTTGGCAGCCTGTCCCGTAACGTCAACCTGATGGCGGAGCGTCTTGGTGAGAATACAGAACGCCTGCTTGAGCGGGAGAGGGAACTCGGGTCTGCAAACATCAAGATGATGCAGGCACAGCTGAACCCGCATTTCTTATATAATGCGCTCGATACGATGAAGTGGATCGGCAAGGCGCATGATGTACCGGAGGTCACAACGATCTCATCGGGTCTCTCCGGGATCCTAAGGAGCAGTATTTCCAAGGAGCAGCTGATCCCGCTTAGGGATGAACTGGCACTTGTGGATGATTACGCCAGGATCCAGCAGATCCGTTTTGACGATAAGTTTGAACTGGTGGCGGATATCCCCGAAGATCTTCTGGAAGTGCGGATCCCGAAGCTGATCCTGCAGCCGACCGTGGAAAACGCGATCGTACACGGGTTTGAAAGCATGGATAACGGGCGGATCCTGATCACGGCAGAAGCAAAGGAAACAGGTCTTGAGATCAGGGTGACCGACAACGGGTGCGGCATTAGCGATGATGCCCTGAAGCGGCTAAAGGAGAATGATTATGTTTCGGAGCGCGCTGAGCACTACGGGCGCGGCAATATCGGCCTGCACCATGTTCACGCGATCATCCGGCTGCATTACGGAGAGGCATACGGTCTGCAGATCGAATCGGAAGAAGGAAAAGGAACGACCGTTATTTATAAATTACCGCCCGTGGAGGGATAATATGTACCGAGTAGTGGTTGTGGAAGATGAGACGATCGTAAGAAAAGGGATCGTCCGGAATACCGACTGGGGCAGCGTGGACTGCATGGTCATCGGAGATGCCGGGAACGGCGAGGAAGGGCTTGCGCTGATCCGTAAGCTCAGGCCGGATCTTGTCATTACGGACATCCGCATGCCCAAGATGACCGGGATCGAAATGGCCGAGATCCTGCAGGAAGAAAAGATAACGCCCATTATTATTTTCCTGACTGCCTACGATGATTTTGCCTATGCGCAGCGCGCGATCCGTGTGGGCGCCTGTGATTACGTGCTCAAGCCGTTCAAGGACAACGTGCTCGAGGAAGCGATCCGGGATATCATGAAAAAGAACCGCCGCGACAGTGCGGAGCAGAGTGAGCTGGATGCGCAGCTTCCGCTTAAGAAGGGCGATAAGAGCAAGTATCTGACGGCCGCGCTGCAGTATATCGACGCAAATTACGCGGATCCGGATCTTTCTGCAAAGACTGTTGCCGAAGCGATCGGGATCAGCCCGGGTCACTTGAGTCACCTGTTCCGCAGGGAATCCAGTTTTACCATGTCCAATTATGTCCTCGACTGCCGGATGAGAGCCGCCAAAAAGCTTTTGCAGGATTACTCGCATAAGGTTTATGAGGTGGCCGAACAGGTCGGCTATCGGGACATCACTTATTTCAGCGCTTCTTTTAAGAAATATGTCGGGGTCACTCCGTCGGAGTACCAGGACCGCTATCGCAACTAGTCATTTTTTTAAAACAAATATGTGTTTTTTCCCGTATCAATTTTTGTGCATATAGCCTACAATGGGTGCATCGATCGGAAATGCATTGAGCATTTTTCACAAAAGATCACTAAAACATAAGGGAGGAAACACAATGAAGAAAAAAATGATCGCATTGGTACTTGCCGGCGCAATGCTCGGACTTACGGCATGCGGTAACGCTGCAGCACCTGCAGCAGAGGCAGCACCTGCAACGGAAGCAGCACCTGCAGCTGAGCCTGCTGAGGAAGCTCCGGCTCCTGAAGCTGCTGAGGCAGAAGCACCTGCAGCAGAAGCTGATGACCTGGTAGCAGCAGCACAGGCAGACGGCTCACTGACCGTTTACGGTTCCTGTGAGGAGGCTTACCTTTCCGCAGCCTGCCAGAAGTTCGAAGAACTCTACGGCATTCACGTTGATTACCAGCGCTTATCCACCGGTGAAGTTTACACGAAGATCGAAGAAGAAGCAGGCAACCCTTCGGGTGATGTTTGGTTCGGCGGCACAACAGATCCGTACAACGAGGCAGTTGTAGCAGGTCTGCTTGAGCCCTACGATGCAAAGAACGCTTCCCACCTGATCTCCGACACCTACAAAGACAAAGACAACAACTGGTTCGGTATCTACAAAGGTATCCTGGGCTTCATGGTTAACAAGGAAGAACTGGACCGCCTCGGCCTTCAGGCTCCCAAGGATTGGGACGACCTGCTTGATCCGTCCTACAAGGGTCTGATCGGTATGTCCAACCCGTCTACAGCAGGTACGGCCAAGCTCATCATCAACACCATGGTTCAGATGAAAGGCCATGACGCTGCAATGGAATACTTCAAAGAGTTGGATAAGAACGTTTACCAGTACACCAAGAGCGGTTCCGGCCCGTCCAAGATGGTTGGCCCCGGCGAGTGTGTGATCGGTATCGGTTTCCTGCATGACGGTATCACACAGATCCTGTCCGGTTACGACAACATCGAGCTGATCATCCCGGCAAGCGGCACAAGCTTCGAGATCGGCGCAACAGCGATCTTCAAGGGCGCAAAGCATCCCAACGCTGCAAAACTGTGGATCGAGTACGCACTTTCTCCTGACTGCGTAAACATTGCCAAGGAAAACGAGTCCTATCAGTTCCTGGTGATCGACAACGCAACACAGCCTGAAGAGGCTGCACAGTTTGGTCTTGATCCGGACAACGTGATCGACTATGACTTTGAGGATGCAAAGGCAAATACCGCAACATACGTGGAAGATTTCTTCGCGGCTGTTACCAACGGCACTTCCGAGAATGCGGACAGCAGCAGGTTCCTGACAGAGTAAGGAACAAAACAGTATTACAGGCGGGGAGATGGACGCTCGTTCCGTCTCCCCGATTCTTACATCGGTTTTAGATTAGGAGGAAATCGGAAGGTATGGGGGCAAAAAGAAACAGTGCCGCACTGGATCGCAAAAAGATGTTCGGTGACCCGATCCTGGTCGGTACGATAGTGATTTTATTGATTTTTCTTGTCTTATTCATCGTATACCCGTTATTCGTACTTCTGATTGACAGTTTTTACACGGAAGGCAAACTCACGCTCGACGTGTTCAAGAAAGTCTTAAGTATGCAGCGGTTTAGGACCGCGTTCTCCAATACGGTTGTTTTGGGATTACTGACGGGTATCCTGTCCACGGCGATCGGACTTTTATTCGCCTATGTTGATGTTTATGTGAAAGTGCGGACCAAATGGGTTGAGCGTCTCTTCAATGTGGTGGCGCAGCTCCCGGTCGTTTCTCCGCCGTTTGTGCTTTCACTTTCCACGATCATGCTCTTTGGCAGAAGCGGTATCATTACACGTTCCCTTCTGCATATCTATGATTCGAATGTATACGGACTCAAAGGGATCGTCACCGTACAGACGCTGACGTTTTTCCCGGTCTGCTATATGATGCTGAAAGGTCTTTTGAAAAATATTGATCCGTCGCTTGAGGAAGCCGCCAGGGATATCGGCGCTTCCCGCATGAAAGTCTTCTTGACGGTAACGCTCCCGCTGATGCTTCCGGGTATCGGAAACGCGTTCCTTGTGACTTTCATCGAGTCGGTCGCAGACTTTGCGAACCCGATGCTGATCGGCGGAGATTACGATACACTTGCAACCACGATCTATCTGCAGGTAACGGGATCTTACGATTCCACGGGTGCCGCGGCCATGTCCGTAGTGCTCCTGTCCCTGACGATGATCCTGTTCTTCATCCAGAAGTACTACCTCGATCGCAAGACGGCGGCAACGCTGACCGGAAAAGCGTCCCGCGGCAGGATGCTGATCGAAGACAAGAGCGTAACGGCACCGCTGACGGTCCTTTGCTCCCTGGTTGCGATCTTTGTCATTGTCATGTACATCATGATCCCGTTCGGAGCGCTGTTTAAGCTCTGGGGACGTGATTATACGCTGACGTTCAAGTGGTTCGACTATCTGTTCAAGTACAGCGGACTCAAGGCGTTCAAGGATTCGTTCCTGCTCTCGATCATTGCTTCGCCGATCACGGCGCTGCTGTCCATGATCATTTCCTATCTGGTGGTCAAGCGCAGGTTCAAGAGCAAAGGCTTTATCGAGTTCGTATCCATGCTGGCCATGGCTGTGCCCGGTACGGTTCTTGGTATCGGCTTCATCCGCGGCTACGCGAACGGCCTGTTTAAATCGGGACTGCTGCAGGGCATCTACGGAACGGCTGCGATACTGATCATCGTATTCATTGTACGTTCCCTGCCGGTCGGCACCAGAAGCGGTATTTCCGCGCTGCAGCAGATCGACAAGTCGATCGAGGAATCCGCATATGACCTTGGCGCGAACAGCCTGAAGGTATTTACATCCGTAACCCTGCCGCTCATCAAGGATTCGTTCCTAAGCGGCCTCGTAACCTCGTTTGTGCGCAGCATCACCGCGATCAGCGCGATCATCCTGCTGGTAACACCGCAGTTTTTGCTGATCACCTGCCAGATCAACGAGTTTGCGGAAAAAGGATATTACGGCGTAGCCTGTGCATATGCAACGATCCTGATCCTGATCGTGTACGCGTCCGTGCTGATCATGAACCTGGTCATCAAGTTCTTCGGTACCAGCCGGAAAATGAAGGCACAGTAGGATCATCAACTAGAACATGGAGGAAAATCACATGCTGAAAGAATCGAAAGGAATCCGCATCGAGCACGTATCCAAGATCTACCAGGATCCGAAGACCGGCAAGGACTTCAAGGCGGTAAACGATGCGAATATCGTGATAGAACCCGGTAAATTCGTAACACTCTTAGGTCCTTCCGGATGCGGCAAGACCACAACGCTGCGTATGATCGCGGGGTTTGAGAGCCCGGATGAGGGTGAGATCTACTTAGGAGACGAGGCGATCAACGCACTGACGCCCAACAAAAGGGATACGGCGATGGTGTTCCAGAGCTATGCGTTGTTCCCGCACTACAATGTATTTGACAACGTTGCCTACGGCCTGAAGCTGCGCAAGATGGATAAGGACGAGATCTACAAGAAAGTCATGGACATTCTGGATCTCGTGGAGCTGTCCGGGATGGAATCCCGCATGACCAACCAGCTTTCCGGCGGACAGCAGCAGAGAGTCGCGCTGGCAAGAGCACTGGTCGTAGAGCCCAGCGTCCTGCTGTTTGACGAGCCGCTTTCCAACCTCGACGCCAAGCTGCGCGTATCGATGCGTACGGAGATCCGCCGCATCCAGCAGAGAGTCGGCATCACGGCTGTCTATGTTACGCATGACCAGAGTGAGGCCATGGCGCTGTCCGATCAGATCATCATCATGAATCAGGGTGTGGTCGCACAGATCGGTACGCCCGAAGAGATCTACTACCATCCGCAGACGCAGTTTGTTGCCGACTTCATCGGTGAGGCGAACTTCCTGAAGGGTGTTTTGACACAGAAGAACGGTGACAAGGGTGTTCTCGAAGTGCTCGGAAACAAGATCGAAGTGGAGAATGTCGAGAATGTCGGACAGGATAAGGAATGCATCATGGTCATGAGACCGGAATCCGTGCAGATCTCGGATGCCGGACAGCTGCCCTGCACCGTACAGATGAGCTGCTTCATGGGCTCCTATCAGGAGTACCATGTCAATGTCGGGAACCAGAATGTGAAGATCACGGACTTCAACCCGAAACACAAAAAGATCTATGCAGAAGGAGAGCAGGCATTTATAAAATTCAACCCCTGTGATATACATATATTAGAGGCGTAAAAAATGTTTGCAATGCAGTTTTATGAAAAGATAGGAGTGGACTCGACCGTTTCGGTCGAGATCCTCTCCATTTCCATTATGATGATCGCCGGATTCCTGATGACGCGGATCACGAAGCGGCTCAAACTGCCGAACGTGACAGCCTACATCATCTCGGGTATCCTGATCGGGCCGTACTGTATCGACCTGATCCCGCAATCGATCGTAACGGGAACAAGTTTTCTGCCGGATATCGCTTTGGCGTTCATCGCGTTTGGGACCGGAGAATTCTTCCGTCTCAGCACGCTGAAAAAGAACGGTCTGAGAGTCGTTTTGATCACGCTCTGCGAGGCTTTCCTGGCAACGATCCTGGTGTTCCTGTTATGCCACATTGTGCTCGGACTGTCGCTGCCGTTCTCGGTCGTTCTGGCGGCTCTTGCCGCGGCAACGGCTCCCGCATCAACGATGATGACGATCAGGCAGCTTCACGCAAAGGGTCCCTTTGTCGACACCCTGCTGCAGGTTGTGGCACTTGATGACATCGTCGGACTGCTGGCCTACAGCATGTCGATCGCGATCGCGACCGCAACCATCACGCAGGGCGGCTGTGACATAAAAAGTACGCTGCTGCCGCTTCTGTGGAACGTGCTCGCGCTCCTGATCGGCGGCGGATTCGGCGCACTGACCGCGATCTTCATGAAGACGCGTCACTCAACGGATAACCGTCTGATCATTACGGTGACGATGCTGTTTTTCTTCTGCGGGATCTGCGCACTGATGGAAACTTCACCGTTGCTTGGCTGCATGGCCATGGGAACGGTGTATATCAATATTACGGATGACGAACGGCTTTTCAGACAGATCGGATATTTCAATCCGCCGATCCTGATGCTGTTCTTCGTGCGATCCGGTGTATCTTTCAACCTGGGCGCGCTGTTCAACCGGAGCGATTCGATCGGCGGCTATCCGCTCATTCTGATCGGTGTCGGATATTTTCTGGTACGTATCATCGGAAAATACGGCGGAGCGGTGCTTGGCAGCAGGCTGGTCGGAGCCGACAAAAAGATCCGGCGTTATCTGGGGCTTGCCCTGATCCCGCAGGCGGGTGTCGCGATCGGTCTTGCGGAACTCGGTGCCAGAACGCTTGGCGGTGAACCCGGGGTCGCCCTGCAGACGATCATTCTGGCATCCAGCGTGCTCTATGAACTGATCGGACCGGTCAGTGCCAAATCGGCGCTGTACTTCTCCGGTTCATACGGAACAGATGAGGAAGAAACCATGACTGAATCTACACAGACGATCAAAACAGGAACAACCGTTGACGCACTGATCGCGCAGATCAAAAAGATCCAGCAGGATCTTGCGGAGGAAGCGGAAAATAACCTGCTGGACGAGAAGGTCTTCTCGGAGGAAGCGGAACTGTTCTATGAGGATTTCGCCAAGGAAGAGCCGAGGGAAAAGAAGCATAAGAAAGACAAAGACAGCAGACGCAGTGCAAAGAAGGATAAAAAAGCGAGGTGAAGGGTATGGGACTGGAAATGGAACTCTGGATCATGCTGCTCAGGATCGTTCTGGCAGTTGCCCTCTGTGCGGTCGTCGGATGCGAGCGTACCAATAAACGTCATTCCGCAGGCCTCCGTACATTCATGCTGATGGGACTTGCATCGGCAACGGCCATGATTGTCGATCTCTATCTTGTCGACGGCAGTCTTTATCCAAACGGTAACGGCGGCAGCCTTTATCTGATATCCGCGGCGATCCTTGTGGCGTCCGCAACCTTAAGCGTGCACTCGCTGTTCAGGACCGCCAGGAACCAGATCTTAGGTCTTACGACTGCGGTAGCGCTCTGGGCCTGCTGTATCATCGGCATGGCAGCAGGTGCCGGACAGTATGCGCTGGCCGTTTTTTCGACACTTCTTCTGCTGTTCTGCCTGACCACGATGTCCGGACTGGAAGGGTTCCTAAAGAACCGCTCGGCACATGTTGAGATCCATCTGGAACTGACGGAAAGCCAGTACCTGAAAGCGTTCATCACGACGGTCAGAAGACTGGGCCTTTCGATCGATGATATCGAGCTGAACCGCTCCTACAGAGAGACGAAGCTAAGCGTATACTCGATCTCGATGACGATCGAAAGCGAGGAACTCAAGAAGAACAAGACGCACAGGGAGATCATCGAGGCACTGTCCTCCCTGGAGTATGTTTCACACATAGAAGAGATGTAAGCTGAGGGCAGGTGTACGGGGATTGAACGAAACAGCCGGATGGTGGTATGATTGTTTACGTAAACAGTAATTGCGGAAAGAGAAATGCTGATGATCCATGCCGGTTCTGCTGAAATCAAAATAAGCATCATCGTACCCTGCTACAAGGTTGAAAAATACGTAAGACGCGCCCTTGACGCTCTGCTTGCGCAGACGCTTGAGGAGATTGAGATCATCTGCATCAATGACGGCTCTCCCGACAACTGCCTGCAGATCCTTAAGGAGTATGAAGATAAGGACAGCAGGATCCTTGTGATCGACAAGCCCAACGAAGGTGTATGGAAAGCAAGACTTGACGGCATCAGGCATTCATCCGGTGAGTATATCGGTTTTGCGGATCCCGATGACTGCGTGCGTAATGATTTTGCCGAGAAGCTTTACCGCGCGGCAAAGGGCGAAAATGCGGATATTGTCTGCTGCGGGTTTGACCGCGTTGACTGCGAAACCGGCAGGGTCTTCTCCAGGGAGATGACGAAGTTCTGCTGTGAATCGTTTGATCTTTCGCGCGATCCGGGCCTGATGCTTGAAGTGAACGCGGCGCTGTGGAATAAGATCTTCCGCCGGAAACTGCTCACGAATATGAAACAGATCCCGGAGATCCCGGGCGCACTTGACGATATGATGTTTGCGCAGCTGCTCTATATCCATGCGCGCCACATTGCTTTTGTAAAAGAATCTCTCATCCGCTACTCCGTAAGATCGGACTCCATCATCTCCACGATCCGTCCGGCCCTGCTTCCCGGGATCTACAGAGCAATGCTTGATGTACGCCGTATCTATGAAAAGGATAACCCTGCGATGCTGGACTATCTGGACGGCATCGCTTTTCTGCATCTGGGTATTTCGTTAATGTACAGGATGGCAGGGGAACGTACGGAGTTCGACCGCATCCTGCAGAAAAACACGCATTATCTCAACCGGCATTTTCCCAACTGGAAACGCAATCCCTACATTTCACTTTCGTATACGATCCGCCACAGGGGAGCAAACAGAAAGCTCCTCCTGATCCGGCTGTTTTATCAAATGCACCTTTTTAAAGGATTTCTTGCTGTTTACAGATTTATGATCGACCGTTTCGGGATCGATATCAAATGGTAAGGCCATGGACAATCGCAATCTGAAGAAGCTGGTGATCATACCGGCCTATAACGAGGAAAGCAGCATTGAGGCACAATACGAGGAAGTCAGAAAGCAGGCACCCGACTATGACGTGCTTGTGATCAACGACGGCTCGGGGGACCGGACAGCGGAATTGTGCTATAATCATC
>JAGCXZ010000078.1 GCA_017961065.1 Lachnospiraceae bacterium | reverse complement strand
CAGCGCGTCATACTGCTCCTCACTCAACAGATATTTGATCTCCATACGCTTAAACACCTCTTTGTATCCGCTCATGTTGATCCGTCCTTTCATTATTTCTTTGCAGGAACAGAATACGACCCAAATCTTAAATGAACATTAAAAAAGACAGGGGATCAGGCCCCTGCCTTTCATATCATTCTTTTTATTTTTTCAGGACAATCTCAAATGTCGTTGTCCCGTCCCCGGAAGACGCCCGGATGGTTCCGTTGTGGTTTTGAGCGATCCGCTTTGCAATGGCAAGCCCCAGGCCGTAACGGTTATCCGCGCGGTTTCGGGCTTTGTCGGATCTGTAAAAGCGCTCGAAGATTTTCTCACACTCTTCCTCCGGAATCGGATCGCCCGTATTCGTGATTGTTACAGTCATACAGCCCTTCCCTGTATGCGCGCAGACATGGACCGTCGTGTCTTTATTGCTGTGCCTGACGGCATTGTCGAGGATCGTGGAGAACAGTTTCTCCATCTCGTCCCTGCTGCATCGAAACATCATGTTTTCTTCGATGTCGCTTTCGATCGTAACCGCCTGTTCAAAAGCAATGCCGTCAAAAATAAGGCAGGTCTTTTCAATGATCCTGGACAGATTCTCTTCCCGGTAAGATGATGCATCCCTGCCGTCTTCCAGTTTCGAGAGATCCAAAAGTCCTGTGATCAGGCGGTTCATCCTGTCCGATTCGTAGCGGATGTTTTCAAGATACCGGTTGCTCCCGCCCCCTGTCTCCTCTTCCGCGAGCGCATCCGAGGATGCGGTGATCACGGCAAGCGGTGTCTTCAGCTCGTGCGAGGCATCGGCAATGAATTCCTTCTGTTTCCGAAATGCTTCTTCCGCAGGCTTTACGATCCAGCCCGTGATCAGCCTCGACACCATAAAGAGCACGGCTCCCATGACAAAAAGGATCAGGACGGACTCAAGCAGCAGCGCTTTCAGCTTGTCTGCTTTATCCGCATTGTTCAGGATCACGATCAGGTCGCCCTCCCTGTAGAGGTAAGAATAATCATCCAGATACAGATTCCCGATAAAGACGCGTTCGCCTGTCGTCCCGGAAACGGCGTCCATGATCGTTCCTGCAATCCCTTCCACGTCAAAACCGGAAGCGCCCGCTCCGTGACTGACAATGCTTTCAATCCCGCCATCCGTATTAAGTCTTACGGTATAGACCTCATTGTCCATGATCATCATGTTGTCGAGCTCGCGCGGCTTCTGTAATTTTTTGCCGGGATTTGGGCCGTCCGGAGCCGGAGGCGCATCCGGAAATCCGCCTCGGTCATCGAACACCTTAAGACCGCGTTCGATGTTTGAATACTCCCGCCTGTAACTGTTGATGTTCAGCACGGCAAGAAACGTGATCAGAATGGCCGTCAGAATGGTAAATATGGTCAGGCTTGTCTTCTTTCGTAGTCCTTTCATGGTTTTCCCTTTCGATCCTGTGCGATTCTATTGTTCACGGACCAGTTTGTAACCCATGCTCCGTACGGTTTTGATGAACACTTTCGAATTGATCAGTTTCAGTTTCTTGCGGACAAAAGACATATAGGCTTCCAGATTGTTCGAAAGTGCATCCGATTCCATGCCCCACACCCTGTCATAGATCATCTCTCTCGATAGAATCCGGTCAGGATTGCGCATCAGGTATTCCAAAAGCTGAAACTCTTTGTTGTTCACGCTGATACGCTCTCCCGAAATGTCCGAGCCGATCTCGGAAGTCTTATAGTTCAGGGTGAGATCTCCATACTTTAACGTTTCATCAATGACTCTGCCGATGTTCAGCTGCGCATTGACGCGCGCGAGAAGTTCATCGATATGGAACGGTTTCGGGAGATAATCATTGGCTCCGTTTGCAAATCCGAGCAGTCTGTCGTCAAGCTCCGCTTTCGCCGTCAGCATGATGATCCTGACCTCATGATTTTCCCTGCGGACTTCCTTTAAGATCTCAATCCCGTCCACATGCGGCAGCATAATATCCAGAATGATAAGGTCATAAATGCCCGAAAGCGCATTGTTCAGGCCCTCTTCTCCGTCATTTGACACGTCCACCGTGTATTTTTCCTTCTTCAGTCTGTCGCAGAGCAGCCGGGCGAGAGACTGTTCATCTTCAACGATCAGTATTCGCATGTTCGCTTCATCTCCGGGAAATCATTTTTTCGGGACCATACGGATGATCTCCATCAGCAGGGCAATTTACCCTTCTTGTTCAGTCGACATTGTATCTTGTTTTCTTTTCGTCGCTCAGCGACGCGCCCGGGAATTGCTTTTTTGCTTCTTCCATCAGCTTTTTGTAATCTTTGTAATACGTTCTTTTGATATCCTGCCGGTCGATGCTGACCAGAACGGAATCATTGCTCTTAAGGAACACCAGTCCGTCTTCGGCGTATGCCACGCGAGCGTACCCTTTCGTCTCGTACAGGAACAGGCTCTGTCCGGTGCAGACCGCCATCAGGTTACTTTCGTCATCGCAGACGATATAACTGATGGTGCCGTCACTTTCGGCTGTCGTGACATAGGCTCTGGAAGTGATGTCATAGACTCTGATCCGGTAATCATCGCCCTGTACAACAACGTGAGTTCCGTCGTCCGTAAATGAGATATACGAGTGCAGATAGGATTCGAGCGCAGCGGATGAAACGGTTTCAAAAGAATCCGTATCGATGAGCCGCATCATACCGTCGGCACAGCAGACCGCAAGATACTTCCCGTCAGGACTCAGTGCCATAAAAGCCTTGTAATATCCTGCGGCAATCGCCCTTACCCTCTCATCCTTAAAATCATGACGTTTCAGATCGCTTGTATCGACAGCATAGAGGCTGCCGTCTTCGTTTGCAATGTAAACTCTCTTCCCATCGTCCGAAAGAAGGAGGCTCCCGATCGCATTCCCTGACTCGTATTCGTTTATGACTTCTTTCTTTTCGGGATCAAAGATCATCAGATCCTGTGATGTATAGAACACACAGCCGCTTCCGGTTCGGTTTACATAATATTCCACAGAGTACTCGGAAAATCCGTAATCGGAAGGAACGATCCGCTCCCTGCTGCCGGTCGTGATATCGACTACCGTCAGTTTGTCGGAGTCCCACAAGTAGGCTTTTGGCCCTGCAAGTCTCAATCCTTTGACAAACGCGTCCCCATCATATCTGCAGGTCTCGGTTCCGTCCGCATTCATAAAGATGTAGTGCTCATAATCAGAGTCCGGTCTGATTGCATAAACATTGCCGTCGGAAGACACCGCTTCCGGAATCATGGGTTCCTCAAAGGTCACATAGTCCTCGATATCCGGGGCCGAATGCCATGACACGACATGAACTTCGCCGGACTGATAGGAAACATAGGCCAGCTGTTCCTTCAGTACGACCCAGGTCTTGATGGATTCCCCGGTTACAAATGTGTGCTGCGAATAGATCCTTCCCTCGGTAAAATCAATCAGATCAAAATTACCCTGCCTGTAGCCGACTCTGCCGTAAGGGCCGTCCACCGTGACGGAAAGCGCAGTCGCATCACCGGGAAGTGTGAGCGAAGAAACCATGCTTCCATCCTCTTCATTCAGCGTAAATGCTTCGTCTTCCAGTGTGAGAACCACTTCCGGATGCTCCCCGTCATCTGCCGTATACTTACGGGATTTGACAAGTGCCTTGAATGTCATCGAGCCCGTTATGTGAGCCGGAACATCCTTAGCCCATAAACGGTTCCCGTCGCGTGAAAATAACTCCGCCACCACATGTGTGATCTCATCGCCCGGCTCGAACGAATTGCAGCTTATCACTGCGATGTTTCCATTCGGGGTCACGCAGGAGTTTAAGTAATACCCCTCCGACAGACGGATATCCTTCATATCCCCTGTTTTGATGTCGTAAACGGAGATGTGGCCCGCGTCCATTCCCATGTCGAAATGAGATATGACATAGAGGCCGTGCTCATCGCTGTATCCGCCGTCCATCATAAAGGAATATCCGCAGATGCTCTCAAACGTTTCAAGGACCGATCCGTCAGAAGGATCCAGCACCAAAAACGTCCCCTGCAGGATAAGCGCAAGCTTTCCGGTGCTGCCGCACAGATCGCATCCTTTGACAAAGTCCTCATATTTCTGTCTGTATATCTCGTTGCCCTGATAATCGTATTTGATCAGTTCGTGATCCGTGGTGGTATAGATCCCCGTATCGTCAGCATCGGCGCTGTAGACATTTTCAAAACTGTTGAATTCGTTGAGCGTGGGTTCTATGCTTACAAGAAGTGACCAGTCCTCAACATTCCATACATAGACTCTGTTGCCGTTATCGACGGTAATGACCTTTTTGCGGTCTTCGGTCGTCCGGAGATCTTTGATCGCGAGCTTATGCTGCAGGATCCTGTCAAACGTCATTTCCTTTGCGCAGTCATAGGCATAAACGGCGCGGCTTAGCGCATATTCCGCATCCGCAACATAAGGCCTGTCGTTCCCTTCGGAAGGAAGCCCTTCCATTGCAACGAGTATGGCGTCTTCCCTGTTTCCGGACTGAAGAAGCGTCATGGCTTCCTGCGCAAAGAACCGTGACTGATTTTCCTGCTTCCCTTCATACTGGATCGAGATCTCCTCGGCGAGTTTTGTTTTCTCATCCGCAAGCGCAGCCTTTTCGTCTGCAAGTGCGGCTTTTTCGTCTGCCAGCGCTTTCATCCGTGCCGCAACGTTAGCATTGTAAATACCGAACGCGGCTCCGGCAGAAGCAAGAACAGCCGCCACGGTCGACACGATGGCGATCGTCCTTTTGATGATGCGCTCTCTGTGGCGCTGTTTCAGGTCATCATAGGTACATCCGATGATCGGCGCGGCAAGACGCAGGATCTCGGTCTTAAACTTCCTGTTTCGCTCTTTTTTTGTCTCACCTCTCACATCGGCAGCCAGCGGCTCTACCGGGTTTCCGGCATCATCCTTAAGGAGCTGCGGCGGGACGCTTTCATCCGGTTCGCCTTCGATCAGCACGGCTAAGATATGATTCCTGTCGTGCAGTTCAATAAAGCTCTCGATCTCCTTGCATACCCAGTAGGATTCAGGCGTTCTGGGCGAGCAGATCACGATCAGGTATTCGGATTCCTTAAGTGCCAGTGAAATATTGTCATCCAGATCACTTCCGATCGGCAGCTCCTCCTGATCCCTGAAGACGCGCCCCATTTTCTTTTTGCCGGTTTTATGGCGCACCGCACCCGGGATCTTGTAGGTTTCAAGACCGGAGTGCACCTTCTTGGCGATCTCCATATCCAGTTCAGCGTGCCTGTAACTGATAAATGCGTCGTATTTCATAAAGTGCTGCTTATCCTTTCACAGTAGTCTGCTCAATTCACGAACGTTGACACTATCCGAACGTTCCTTACTCATTTCCCCGCAAAAAACAATAATACACCCATCTGCATTTCACGCATCCGTTATTTGACGCAGTTCTGATCCTGACCTAAATAAAATCATCAACTTAAGGACATGCTGAAAACCGTTAAGAATAAGATAGATACGGGATGGAATATCCATTTGGAAGATGAAAAAAACAAGCCATCTCCCTGATAAACGGTCATTATCAGAAAAGCCCCGGTATATCCTCCGGTTTCTGCAGCAGGTAGTTGGCGCCGGCCGTTTGCAATTCAGCCTCCGACCCGTAGCCCCATAAGACACCTGCACTGTCAAGCCCGTT
This sequence comes from Lachnospiraceae bacterium, assembly GCA_017961065.1. Classification (GTDB taxonomy): domain Bacteria; phylum Bacillota; class Clostridia; order Lachnospirales; family Lachnospiraceae; genus UBA2868. The sequence continues at coordinate 1,673 of JAGCXZ010000078.1, read as the reverse complement.
GATTTTCGCGCCGTCTATGTCATGGTGCCTGTCGCCGACCATCAGGATCGAAGCCTTGTCCTCAACGCCCATCTTATCCAGAAGGTTCAAAATCACGTCTTCTTTCCTGCTGATGCTGCCATCCATGGTTGCCGCACCGATATGATCGAAGTATTTCATAAGGTCAAAATGTTCCAGGATCCTGACCGTAAATTCGTAGGGTTTGGATGTGGCAATCGCCAAAACGACACCGCGGTCTTTCAGTTCGGAAAGCATCTCCGGGATCCCGTCATAAACCTCATTTTCAAACAAACCCCAGACGGAAAAATACTCTCTGTAATACGCGATCGCGCGCGCTGCATCTTCCGGCGAAAACCCGAAAAATGTCATGAAAGAATGATCGAGCGGCGGCCCGATGAAGGGAAACAGCTCGGATCTGTCATTCACATGAATCCCGAATTTATCCAGAGCATGCATGACAGAATTCGTGATCCCGATCGCCGGATCCGTCAGCGTCCCGTCCAGATCAAACAAACAATGGTCGTAGCGTTTATTCATGTAGGATCTCCAAATCAGTGCAGACCTTCCTCATCTTCCAGTATGGCAGGAATGATCACATCTTCCTCTTCATCCTCTTCGATCATGCCCATGATAACGGCATCATCAAGGAAATCCCATATTTTGCATCGGTAAGCGAATCGTAGATATCCTGCCTGGACATATGCTGGTCACTGCTCCTTCAGCGCGCCGAACGGAACCCCGTGGCGCTCGGCCATATCCCGCAGCATATTCAGGAACGCTTCCGGATCCCAAGCGGCGGGCAGTGCATCTTTGCCGTCGCCTTCGATCGTCAGAAACTCGCCGTTTTCATAAGAGACATGCAGTTCAAGCCGCATATCGGATGGCAGGGTGGTGGATTTATTCCAGCCGTTCTGCGCCTGAAAACCACAATCCCTGATCCACGCGTTAAAAGTATTGAGATCCTCTTCGTCGCAATCAAACTCGCAGGCTTTATCATAATCGATCCACAGCGCAGCGTTTGTCTCCACGCCTTCATAGGGCAGATTCCGCCCCTTCATGTACTGGAAGCGGTAATCGCCGTACTCAAATTCACTCGTTCCATAGCCTCCCGCATCCGGGTCAAACTCCACATAGATCTCCCCGATCTCATCAGAGGTGAATTCTTTCACGGCGTCAGGATCGCTGTTGTCTTCCACCAGGTTGGACGCATACGACTTCCCGGTCTCTTTGAGCAGGATCCCGTCAAAAAACGCAATGAAATAGTCCTCCGACCAGCCGTTCGGGATTACACTCGCGCCGCCCTCGGCGTAAATCGAGATCCTCTCTCCGCTTGCATACTTTGCCTCCAGATCGATGTAAGTCCCAAGCGCGCTGTTTCGCTGCGAATGTCCGTTCATGGATGCAACATTGTGCTCGCGCAGCAGCTCTTCGAGCGATATGATCGCGCTGTCATCCGTCATGAATTCATAAGATGCATCGGGAAAATCAATCTTGACGGCAACATCGCCTCCGACACGCTCCATCGACAGATCATACATCCCGGTCGGATAGACCGTTGCCGATTCTTCGCCTTCTTTGGCAGGAATGGTTACGGTAAAATCAACCTCCATACGAAGATGAAACGATTCGAGGTCCCTGGATTCTATGGACTTTGGTGCATTGGGATCGGAGTG
>JAGCXZ010000077.1 GCA_017961065.1 Lachnospiraceae bacterium | reverse complement strand
TGGAAATCAGATCTAATACCAAATCAATACGTGTTTGGTAATCTCGAGATATGCTGTTTGTAAGAAAATACCACAAAGAATTCTGATGAAGATCCTTCTCTATATTATCCCATTGTAAAGAAATCTCCTCTTGCTTTTCTTTGTCCATTTCAGTATTGTTATCACGGCATAAAAAGATTGCTTTAACTAGCTCTGCACTTGTAAGCGGGATCTTTCCAATGTTTAACCTTGCAAACAATGCAATTGCATCTTCATCTTCTCCCACTTCATACCATATTACTTTTACATATTTAACCAGATATCCATAGATATCATCCGCAACTACAACACTATCTTCTTGCGCATTGAACCATTCATCAATAGTTTTATATGCATGATACATATGATAAAAATCTATATTGGAATCGGCCAAATCTTCATTAATACTATTCAGATATTCCGCGGATTTATCACGCGTTTCATAAGTCAACTCAAACTTAATATCTATTCTGGGTTTAAACTCCTTCTTTATATAATTTAGTAATATATATAATGTCGTGAGTCTTTGTTGCCCATCAATCAGCTCATAGCCGTTATCACCATTTCGGACACCAATGGGTTGTAAACAATAATTATTTTTTCCGGTCGTATATATATCCTCTAAGAGTCTACTAACTTCATCTTTCCCCCATCTATATCCTCTCTGATATGATGGAACAAAGAATTTTCCAGATATAGCCCCAACAAGTTTTGTATCAAGTATTATTTCTTTCATCAGCAATCTCCCAAGGTTTTTTTGCAAAAGTATCGTTTATGGCATGGTATCCATTTCAGATACTATTTGATCCATTCTTTTTGCAACTCCCTGAATTGTTTCAAAACAGTCACAATCATGACATTTGCTAAATCTCATAGCGAAGCTTTCAACGGTTCCCGAATTATAACATTTGCAAGTTTGCCCCGATGTAAAAGACGTGGCCGCAATAGTTGCACGTACATTGCTCCCGGTGCTCATCCACACGAAGTGCCGCACCACAGCTTGGACACTTTAATTCTTTCAGCTGAATACCCGACATCTTGTTCACCTCCGAAAACGCACTTCCCTCGCGTACCGATGATCGGATCCCTGTATATTTTTAGCATAGCGCATTATATGTCCCATATAAATGCCTACAAGAGGATTTTGTGCGGTTTCGGACGATTTTCTTCAGATTTACAGTCCGCCATACTGATTTTGAGTTACATACCGGAAGTAGAACGGTTATGGATTGGGATCTGTTGGCTTATGATGTGGTAGATGAATGTGCGTAGGTTGATCCCGTGATTTTGCCCCGCTACTCCTACTGACCTATGGTTCTTATGATTCGCGAAGCCTTGTAAGCGCGGTCTCAACGCGCATGATCGCTTCATCAACCTGCGCCCTGGCATGGTTGATCTTGGACTGCACGTAAAAGTCTGCGATCAGACCGTCGAAAAAGAAATCCGCGAATGTCGCAAAATCACCGATCCCGAAGATTCCGCCGGTGACATCTTCCACGTCCCTGAGTTCTTTGACGAATCTGGAGAGCTGCCATTTGGCTTCGTTGATCAGACTCTGTGCCTTATCGATCTTGGTGTGTTTGATGAGCGTTGTGATCAGGCCGCCGTGAATGATATCGAATATACCCCAGCCTCTGGCTTTGTTGAGTTCATGTTTGGCTTCGCGCAGGCTGCTCAGCGCGCTCTCGCCGGCTTCTATTGCTTCCTGTTTTTCTTTTTCGTAATCGTTTCCCATTGCCATACCTCTTATCAGATGTATTTCCGTCGGTTCTATTGTACCATGTTTTCGGATGATTTTCAGGGGGCTCATGTGGCCGGTCTGCCGGCACGCAAAAAGAGCCTTGCGCCAATAAGCGCGGCCCGGCTCTTCTTGGGGGTGATTATCTATGCCGCTTTACGCGGTTTGGTCTATGCCTCGTTCTATCTCTTTGACGTCATCTAAAGGAATACCGTGGAACTCTGCTATTTCTTCACAGGTCTTGCCGTGGCGCAGGGCGTTGGCGATCATTTCCCGCCGGCCTTCTGCACGGCCTTCTTCCCGGCCGGCCTGGCGCTCTGACTGCATGTCCCATTTATAGACTTCTTCTGCTTCACACTGCAGCTGTATTCTTTCTTCTTCGCTTAATTCCTTGATCTTGCTTACCATCTCTTTCAGTGCCTCCTCATCTCCTGCAATGTTCTCCAGTTCCTGCATGGTCTTCGCCTTGAAGATCTTTGCCCACTTGAGCAGCTCCGGATCCGTGTGATTTTCCTTCTCTGCTAAGCTGATCTGCGTCAGATCCAATACGCGGATACAGAACTTATCACTGTAACACCGGCCTGTCCTGATATTCCGGATCCTGTACTCAGAATAGAACTCCGGCTCACTTTCAAAGAGCGTGAAATTCAGGATTCCGATATGATAGGTCGGTTTGACTGTCTCGTAATCGTTTCTCTTTTCCAGATGCGAGAAGTTCCGCGCCCAGTAGTACAGGGAACGGTCGATCCAGTTCGCCTTTCTCCACATCTGCAGTTCAATGTTTATGAGCGAGTTGTCATTCAGTTCCAGCCGGACATCCATGATCGTTTCCTTGGAGCCGAGCCGGTTTCCCAGAATGATCGGGTTTAAGATCCGACAGGTTCTGATGTCCGCTACATCCATATGCATGAGCGCTCCAACCAGATGTCTGAGCGTCTCCTCCGATTCCTGCAACACCGCACGGAACATGTAATCATTGCTCATGCCGTAAAACTTTTTTGCTTTTTCCATGTGATTCCTCCTTGTGACATGCGGGGTAAACCCGTAAAGATTTGCGCCGGGCAGGAATCCATGTGTTTTTCCTTCAGGATCCTGCTCAGTGAGATATGAAATGATTGGATAAGCATAGATCCCTGATACTTTTTCAGAAATGAATGTACAAGAGACGTGATTTATGCTTGGCTTTAGCATAGCAGAAACACAGTGTGTTTACAAGAGAAACCTTGCCTGCAGGCCGGCGCGGTTTTTCCTTGATACTTCTTCCGTGCGTTATTACAATGGTATCAACTTAATCCATCCGGCGGAGGATCTCATGGAATATAAGGTCAATATAAACGGAATAGATGTGATTGCTACATACAGCGACCGGGAGGTGAAGGAACTGTTTACTCCCCTGCTGCAGGATCTTGCCGGACTGCAGGCAGAAAAAGGCGGCCGCCTGCTCATGATGCTTGCTGCGCCTCCGGGTGCCGGGAAAAGCACTCTGGTCAGTTTCTTAGAACATCTTGCCGCATCCGTGATCCCTGATAAAAAGGTTCAGGCGATCGGTATGGACGGGTTCCATCGGAGGCAGGACTATCTTTTAAGCCACACAACGGAGGTTGACGGCAAAGAGATCCGCATGGTGGATATCAAAGGCGCGCCCGTGACTTTCGATCTTGATCTGCTGAAAGGAAAGCTTGAAGAACTGATGTCGGTTCCAAAGTGCGGCTGGCCGGTTTATAACAGGCTCCTGCACAATCCCGTGGATGATGCGGTTTTCGTGGATGGGGATATTGTGAGGATTGAGGGGAACTATCTGCTGCTTGATGTAGATGGCTGGCGCGATCTGTCTGATCTTGCCGATTATACGGTTTCGATTAAAGCCAACCCGGATATGCTAAGAGAGCGTCTGATCGCAAGGAAAATCGCGACCGGGAACGATTACGGCAAGGCAGAGCAGTTCGTAGAATTCAGCGACATGGCTAATGTGCGGCTGTGCCTGGCTAAGACAAAGCCTGCCGACCTGGAGTTGCAACTTACCGCTGGCGGTTTTGCTTTATGCAATTCTCCGTCTGTTTGACTTCATCCAAAGAAATAGCGAAGAACTCCGCTATCTCTTCGCAGGTCTTTCCATGGCGCAGGGCGTTGGCGATCATTTCCCGGCGGCCTTCTTCACGGCCTTCTTCACGGCCTTCTTCACGGCCTTCTTCACGGCCGGCCTGGTGTTCCGACTGCATGGTCCATTCATAGTCTTCTTCTGCTTCGCACCGCAACTGTATTCTTTCTTCTTCGCTTAATTCCTTGATCTTTGTCACCATCTCTTTCAGCGCCTCCTCGTCTCCTGCAAGGGTCTCCAGTTCCTGTATGGTTTTTGCCTTGAAGATTCTTGCCCATTTGAGCAGTTCCGGATCCGTGTGATCTTCCTTTTCCGCCGCACTGATCTGCGTCAGATCCAGAACACGGATGCAAAACTTATCACTATAGCAGTGACCGGTCCTGATATTCAGAATCCTGTACTCGGAATAGAACTCCGGCTCGCCTTCAAAGAGCGTGAAGTTCAGGATCCCGATGTGATAGGTCGGTTTGACTGTTTTGTAGTCTTTTCTCTTGTCCAGATGCGAGAAGTTCCTTGCCCAGTAATACAGGGAGCGATCGATCCAGTTCGCCTTTCTCCACATCTGCAGTTCAATGTTTATGAGCGAATCGTCATTTAACTCCAGCCGGACATCCATGATCGTTTCTTTTGAACCGATCCTGTTTCCCAGAATGATCGGCTTG
>JAGCXZ010000076.1 GCA_017961065.1 Lachnospiraceae bacterium | reverse complement strand
TGGAATACGGCTTTACAAAAGAAAAGGCCGAGGCGATCAATGCGGATGTCAAAAACGCACTGGACCGCTCGGGCCTTCTTAACCGGATCACATTCGTAACGGATTCCCGTTACAAGGCATAATCCCTTTATACCATTCATAGCGGAAGAGCACGTGCTAAGAGGATTGCAGCAGCGCGTGTACTTCCTCATATTCTTCTTTGGGCAGGAACGGGAAGAGATCGTCCGGCATCGGGGAAGTGATCGTCCCGTCCGGATGCACTTTGGACGAGAGCTTGGGCTCGAAGTTCTGATCGCTGCCCACGATGACTTCCAGAACGGCCGGGCCTTGCGTGTTCAGGAACGCTTCCGTGATCTCATCCGTCTCATGCAGCGTCTCCAGGCGGAAGAACGGCAGTCCGTAGGCCGGGATCAGCTTTGACAGATCCGGGAAGGACACTCCGCTTTCTGCGTCGATCCCGACATAGGGGCGGCCCTTGAACAGGTTCGTCTGCGTCTGCCGGATGGAATGATAACCATTGTTATTGATGATGATGATCTTTAAGTCGGGGCGGTTCTGTACGACCGTCTGCAGTTCCTGCAGGTTCATCTGGAAACTGCCGTCCCCGTCGATACAGATCGTCCTGCGGCCTTCGCGCTCCCTGCAGATCGCAACACCGAGGGCTGCGGGGAAACCGTAACCCATTGCGGCACAGCCGGAATTGGTGAAGATTCGCTGGTCGTTCTTTACATAGCAGGACTGGAACGTGACCACGCAGGCGGCTCCGTTCCCCGTGATCACGGCATCGTGATCCTTCAGGTGATCCCGGAACAGTTTTTCGTTAAAGGCGTAATGATTGAGCGGACGGTCCGTCCCGTAGAATTCCCTGCGGCAGGCCGGATAGCGCAGGTTGATCTCATGGGCGTTTCGGGTCCATGCGGATTTATCGCCGATGAGAGCCTGCAGGGTGACACCGTCTGCCTTTTTCTCCCGGATCCGTTCGGTCAGGGCCTTCATGACGTCCCCTACATCCGCGTGTACGGCCAGATCGGGCGAGACCGTGGGTTTGCGGAGTTCGTTTGCATCGATATCCACCCAGATCTTAAAGGCCTGCGCGGCAAAATCTTTGTAGTTGTAGCTGGAGAGCCGGATATTTAAGCGTGATCCCAGGATCAGCAGCAGATCACAGGTCATGACCGCGAAATTCCCGCCGCGGTTGCCGACGGTCCCGGGTCTTCCGGCATCCAGTAAAGAGTCGGAGGGGAGCAGGTCGTGCGCATTCCACGCCGTAACGACGGGGATTTGCAGTTCATTGGCAAGCGCTGTGAATTCCGGCTTTGCACCGGCCAGATTGATGCCCGTCCCGGCAAAGAGCAGGGGACGTCTGGCAGACTTGATCTTATCCAGGATCACATCGGTAAGCGAAGGATCATAGGCCGGGTGTTCGCTTATCTCATACCCTTCTGCTGCGGGATCGAAATGCTTTGTAAGCGTATCGGGATCCACGACGGATGCCTGTACGTCCAGGGGCACATCGATCCAGACCGGACCCTTTCGTCCGTTATTGGCAAGATACCAGGCCTTCTCAAGATGATAGAGGACTTCCTCGCTCTCCCAGAGCAGGACCGCGTATTTTGTCATGCCTTTGACGCAGGAGACGATATCGAATTCCTGGTCGCCGAGCTGGCGCAGCGGAACGTCCGTCGCATGTACGGTCGTCTCACGCTTCACCTGTCCGGAAACGACAAACATCGGGATCGAATCCTGCCATCCGCCGACCACTCCCGTGATCGCGTTGGTGCCGCCGGGTCCGGATGTCACGCAGACTGCGGCGATCCGGCCGCTGTAGCGCGCGTACCCTTCCGCCGCGATGGAACAGGCCTGCTCATGATGGTTATAGATGCAGCGCAGCCCTTCCGTATGGCCGAACGCGTCATTTAAGTGCATGGCGCCGCCGCCCGTGATCGTAAAAAGATCCGTAACGCCTTTTGCGACCAGAAAATCCGCTATGATCTGTGCAACTTTCTTTTTCAATGCTGTATCCTCTTGCTGTGATTTATGTATGATCCGTCTGTATTTTCCCGCACCGGCAGGCGTGCGGTATCAGCTGATGCGATCAACCGGTCAGCTGCCGGAGAAAAAAACCGAGATGATCGGCAGGATCTCCTCCGGGGAGGAGGCGATGCCTATGTGCGCAAACTCCGCAACGTCATTCGCGGAACCAAAGCCGAACCCGTAAGTCACGCCGATGAAGGGGCAGCCCGTCGTTTGTGCGCCGATCGCGTCATTATCGGAATCGCCGATCATCACGCAGGAAGACGTTTCGATCATAAGATCCCGGATGCAGAGCTTCATGATGTCGGTCTTTCTCAGAACGTTGTTGTTGTCCGCGCCGTGAATGCTGTCCGCAAATTCCGCCATGCCGAAATGCGTTACGATATCGATCGCATAGTCCTCCCGCTTGTAGGTGGCAACGGCGATCTTATAACCGCTTTCCTTTAAGCCCTGCATGAGACTGATGATCCCGGGATAAGGCTCGGCCTGAAAGAGGAACTCCGGCTGTGCATATTTGCTGCGGAAAACATTTGCAAAGGCCTGCGCGTCCTCCTTGTTCATCCCGAAGACCTTTGCCAGGGAATCCTGTATGGGAGGGCCGATGAACAGCCGCTCTTCATCGGGCTTTAAGGGGCGCATGCCAAAGTGGCGCAGGGTCGCGCCGATCGAGGATAAGATCCCCTCGCGTGTATTGAGGAGCGTTCCGTCCACATCGAACAGAACACCCCGGTCTTTGTTTTTTGTATTCTTCGTTTCCATCGGTTTCTATTGTATCATTCCTTTCCTTCGAATGGTAGAAAAAAGTACAAGGCGGAATGCATCGATCTGTGGTATAATAAAAGCACTATTGTGAGAAAGAGGAAAACCCATGAAGGCAGTCATACTTGCAGGCGGCATGCAGAGTACCATCAATGACAGTTACGAAGGGATCCCCAAGCCCATGGCGGAGATCGGAGAGAAGCCGATCCTCTGGCATATCATGAAGTATCTGGATGCGTATGGGATCTCGGATTTCATCATCTGCGGCGGCTACAAAGTCAATATGCTGAAGGATTATTTCCACGACTACTATCTGTATGCTTCCGACATCACGGTCGACTTAAAGAACAATACGGTCGAATGCCACAGGAAACAGACAGAGGACTGGAGCGTGACGGTTGTGGATACAGGCTTAAACGCCTCCGTGGCCAAGCGTATCCTGCAGGTAGAGGATCACATCGGAGCGGATGATTTTCTCGTGGTCACGGGTGATACGGTCAGCGATCTTGATGTGAGGAAACTCATTGCCTTTCACAAGGATCATGGCAGAACGATGACGCTTGCGGTCGCGAGGCCGACCGGACGAAGCGAGATGCTGCCGATCGATGAGAACGGATATTTTATGGACGAAAACGCTGCCGCCCTCCCGCAGAACCAGGCATGGACGGATATGGGCACGCGTGTCTTTACAAAGGGTATCTTTGCATATCTGAAGCAGGACTATGAAATGGAAACGTCTCTGTACCGGAAACTTGCGGAGGATAACGGCCTGATCAGTTACTTCCATGACGGCTTCTGGCTTGCGATGGAGACAAGGCGCGACAAGGTCAATCTGGAACGCCTGTGGGAAACGCAGACCGCACCGTGGAGGATCTTTTAAGTGAATACATTATCTGCATTTCTCAAAAAAAGATTTACGCTCCTCAGTTATGTGCTGATCGTGATCATCATGCTGATCTCGGTCTTTTTCGGATTCAAGAAGCAGGGTTACTACGTTGACTAATACTACCTCTATACGCTGGCCAACGGAACGCAGCTTGGCGAAGCGATCGAGAGCGGCAAGTGGAATGACACGACCCCTTACATGAGCCAGCTGGTGTCCGAAGGCGATGAGAACTTCCGTTTCGGACAGATGTATGAAGCGACGGCGAGCAACGTGCATCCCTTCCTGTATTATGCGCTGGTGCATTTCGTATCTTCGATCTTTACCGGTATCTTCAGCAAATGGATCGGGCTTTCGATCAATATCCTGCTGCTGATCCCGATCCTGATCGTGGTCAAAAAACTTGCCTGGAAGCTGTCCGGGGAAAATGAGATCATCACGCTCATCACGATGCTGCTCTGCGGGCTCTCGCCCGCCACGATGTCCATGACCATGCTGATCCGCATGTACCTGCTTTTGTCCCTGTGGACGTTATGGTATGCCTACCTTCATGTCATGGATCTGGAGCGGGAGAAGCTTTCGGTCACGAAATTCCTTCTGCCTGTTTTCATCTGCGGATTCTGCGGATTCCTGACGCAGTACTTCTTCGTGGTGATCATGTTCTTCATCACGTTCGTCTATGCGTTTTACCTGCTCGTGTTCTGCCGCAGGGTGAAGGATGCGGTCATTTACGGGTTCACGGCGCTCTTTTCCCTGATCTGCACCTACTTTGTCTGGCCGGTCAGTTATTTTCACATTTTCAAAGGCTACCGCGGAAAAGGTGCGGTCTCGCAGCTCAAGGATGTGGCGCATCTTGGCAAAAGGCTTTTCAGTCATCTGGATTATCTGAACACGATGGTCTTTGCGGGAACGCTTCCGGTCTTCGCCATCCTGCTGATTGCAGGAACCGTTCTGCTCCTTCGCAGGGTCAGACAGCTTCGGAAGCAGTCGCAGAAGAACATCCTGCGTTCGTTTTCCGTGTCCACGAGGGGGATCATCCTTCTTTCGATCGCCGCCGTCCTTAATTTCCTGATCCTGACGCAGCTTGGGCTGCTGGACGGGATCACATGCTGCAGGCATACCTACACTTCATATGCGCTGTTCCTCGTGCTGCTTCCGTCATGCACTTACAAGCTGCTTACAAGTCTTATGCCCGCGCGAAGACAGATCGCTTCCGCCTGCACGATCGCAGCGTTCCTGGCCGTGCTCCTGCTCGGCTATGTTGAGAAGAACGTCCTGTTCCTGTATGAGGGCGAGAAGGTGGCGACCACGTATGCGAAAGAACATCCGGATGCCAAGGTCGTCATGTTCCAGGCCGACAACGGCATGTATGATTCGAGGATCCAGGAACTGATCATGTACCCGCAGGTATACTACATCTCCGTCAACGACCTCAGCACGGCGGAGGATGAGACGATCGCGAATGCCGATGAACTCCTGGTCTACATGACCACGCAGACGGACGATCAGGAAGCCTGCTTTGAGAGCATTTACCGGCAGAATCCGAAGCTGACGCAGGCGGATCATCTCTGGGACAGCAATTACTTTTTCTCCGTTTATCTGATGCATTGAACGGGAAAATAACGGGACAGAACATGAACGATCCAAACGGAACAGACAGAAAAATGAAGGTAGTGATCCTTGCCGGCGGAATGGGCACGCGCCTCGGGGAAGAGACGGTCAGCAAGCCCAAGCCGATGGTCGAGATCGGCGGCAGGCCGATCCTGTGGCACATCATGAAAACGTACTCCGCGTACGGCTTTGATGATTTTGTGATCTGCTGCGGGTACAAGGGACCGATGATCAAGAATTATTTCGTGAATTACTGTCACTACAGGTCGGACTGCACGTATCTGACAAAGACGCGTCAGATCCGGACCGCGCGCAGCGATGTCGAGCCCTGGCGGGTGACGCTTGTCAATACGGGTCTTAAGACGATGACGGCCGGCAGGATCCTCAGGGCCAGGGAATACATCGGGGAGGAACCGTTCCTGCTGACCTACGGCGACGGCGTGGCGGATCTTGACCTTAACGCGCTGGTTGATTTTCATAAAAATCACGGGAAGACCGTTACGATATCCACAACGCAGCCGCCGGGACGCTTTGGCGCCGTTTCGATCGGAGAAGACGGGACCATCGGCGGGTTCAAGGAGAAAGCAAGGAAAGACCAGTCGTGGGTCAACATCGGCTACATGGTCTGCGAACCGGAAGTCTATAACTATCTGGGAGACGGATCCGAAATGCTGGAATCGGGGCCGTTTGAGAGACTTGCGTCAGCAGGGGAGATGGCTGCGTATAAGCATCCGGGATTCTGGTCGCCGATGGATACGATCCATGACAGGGATTATCTGGAACAACTCTTAAGCGGCGGGAGCGCCCCGTGGCTTAAGTGAAGAAAGAACGGAGGAAACAACATGATCATTGCAAGAAGCCCTTTAAGGATATCACTTGGCGGAGGAGGTACGGACCTGCCATCTTATTACGAATCCAGGGAGGGGTTTTTGATATCCGCGGCCATAGACAAATATGTGTATCTGACCCTGCATCAGACATTCGAAGCGGGTTATTTTCTCAAATATTCCAAATTCGAGAAGGTGCAGGAGATCGATGAGATCCAGCATCCGATCATCCGGGAAGCGCTGAAGATGCTCAACTGGACGGACAACCACATCGAGATCTGCTCGATGGCAGACATCCCCGCGGGAACGGGTCTCGGGTCTTCTTCCAGCTTTACGACCGCGCTGCTGCGCGCCCTGCACACGATGCAGGGAAATATCGTCAGCACGCGTACGCTTGCCGAAGAAGCCTGCGAGATCGAGATGAACCGGCTGCATGAGCCGATCGGCAAGCAGGATCAGTACATCGCGGCTTACGGCGGCATCACCTGCATGAACTTCCACAAGGACGGATACGTCTGGGTGGATCCGCTCAACATCACCAAGGAAACGCTGTATAACCTGGAAGACAATCTGTGCCTGTATTTTACCGGCTTCTCACGTTCCGCGGGATCGATCCTTAAGGAGCAGGATGACAAGAGCAAGGATAAGAATCAGGACATGATCAAGAACCTTGATTTCGTCAAGGATCTCGGCTACCAGAGCAAGGCGGCGTTTGAAAAGGGAGATCTGGATACGTTCGCGGATATCATGAACGTGCACTGGGAGTACAAGAAAAAACGCTCCGGCGGTATGTCCAATCCGCAGATCGACACCTGGTACGACCTGGCCATGGCCAACGGTGCCATGGGCGGCAAGATGATCGGTGCGGGCGGCGGCGGCTTCCTGCTGTTCTACACCAAGGACAAGATGCGCCTGCGTGAAGCGCTCAAGGATACCGGCATGAGTGAAGTGCGCTTCCGCTTTGAGATGGAAGGGGCCAAAGTCTTGTAATATTTTCGTAAATTTGCTAAAGTATCATACGGGGAGAAGAAGTATTGCAACTCCGTATAAATGGAATTATCAGAAATTAATAAGGGATCATACAGGGAGGAGATCATTTTGAGACGAAGAAAGAAAAAACAGCTGCAGATGATGGCGATCTTACTGGCGTTTCTTGCGATCCTGGTCGCACTCGTCATTCTGGTTGTTTTTACATTGCTGAAAGGCTGCGGTAAAAGCAAACTGGAGTCCATCACGATGACAGCGGATTTTGCAGAGAACGAGCTGGATATCAACAGGGATTACACCTTTACGATCAAAGGCAATCCCGATACCGCGAAGCTGAAGGATCTGGAGGTTATTGTAGAGGGTGCCAACGTTACATACAACCTCACCGAGGACAATACTTCGGCTACGATCCATACGGTCGGCGAGGGAGACCTGGAGGTCTGCGTCAAAGACAGCAACGGTGTTGAGAGTAATCACATCACGCTCCGCGTAGTGGATCAGGCAGCGGCAGAAGCAGCCAAAGCGGCTGAGGAAGCGGCCAGGGCGGCAGAGGAAGCGGCAGCTGCGGCAGCAGCGGAAGCACAGGCAGCCGAGGAACTGGAACCCAGAGAAGCCTATGTCAGGACGAACGACAAGGTCCGCATTCGCAAGAGCCCTTCCACCGATACCAACGACAACATCATCACGACCTGCGAGATCGGAGAAGTATACAAACGTCTGGATACCGTGGATGACTGGAGCCGTATCGTATATGAGGACGGCGAAGCCTATATCAAGTCGGAGTTTTTGGATATCCTGTCGGATGAGGAAGCCCAGGAAGCCCTGGATGCGCAGAAGGCCAAGTCGGTTGAGGATGCGCTGAAGAAGGCGGAAGACGAGTCCCGCAAAGCGACCGAGAACGATCCCGTAGCGGCGGCAGCGGCAGAAGCAGCCAAAGCGCAGGAGGATGCAGCCAAGGCAGCAGAAGATGCAGCAAAGGCAGCAGAGGAAGCGGCAGCGGCACAGGCAGCCCAGGCCGCGGCAGCGGCAGCATCAGGAACGCAGGTCCGCTGTAAGGACGGAACGGCCACATTCACGCAGAATCAGGTCAACTACTTCCACGGCCTGTGGGATTACACCGGCCAGTACGAAGAGATGGTCAGCCATCATACGATCGGCGAACTCAGAGAACTCTGCCAGAACAACGGGATCAATTGATCGGGTTTAGATGCCTGGTTGGAGTAGAGGCCCTTATTTGATGAAGAATAATATTAGAAAAGTATTTACCGAAAAAAACATCAAACGTATTAAGGAAGTGATTCGTTACGGTGTTGTGGGATTCTCTACGACGCTTATAAATCTTCTTATTTACCATGTTCTTATCTTTTTTCTCGATTATAAGATAGCAAATATCTATGCTTTGATTGTGAGTAAAACGTATGGCTATTTTGCGAACAAGAAGATTGTTTTCCGTAGCCGTACCGATACTGTATGGTCTTTTGTATTCGAGGTGCTGAGATTTGTTTTTGCTAGAGGTTTTACCGCGCTAGTCGATTATTTTGGTTTAATCCTTGCTGTCGAATACTTTGGATTTGACAAGATCATATCCAAGTATGTAATTCAAGTGATTGTTATTGTTTTGAATTATGTTTTGGGGAAGTTTATGGTTTTCACCGCCACGAAAAAAGATGGTGAGCATCAGGAATCCACTGATATATGAAAGATAAGATACATTTTTTTTATTCGAAGACGAAAAGAAGGATAGAAGATAAAACAGGTTTCAGCCTATGTGAATGGATTCTGCTAGTGGTCTGCTTTATGGGCGCTATGCTCATGTTCTTGAGGTGTTTTTTTGGTACGGAGTTTACGGATGAAGCGTACTATGTATCGGATGCATTGGGTATGTTGCATGGGAACACGTTGTATTCATTTGATGCCAGCATGCCATCCGGTGCGAATATCATACCTGCTTTTTTTTACTATCTCTATGAATTGTTTGTTCCGAGCGATGCAGGTATTTTTCTCTACTCCCGTATTGTTTACACGCTACTGAAATTTCTGGTTATTATTTGCATATATAAGAATCTAGAGAATAAATATTCAAGAGAGTGCAGACTCTTCATCACAGCGCTTCTTATTCCGTTTATGGGAACTAGTGCCCTGATCCCCGACTTTTCTTACAATACTATTTCGGTTTGGCTGATGCTTTTGGTATCGGTCTTGCTGTATGCGGCTCTGCAACAGAACGGAGTAAAGCGGTGCGTAACGCATTTTCTTTGCGGCGTTCTAACAGCTTTTTTGGTGCTGGCTCATCCGGTCGGAGTAGTTTCCGTAGTGGCGTTCTCGTTTCTGATTTTGATCAATACCTCGAAGAAAAATCGAATCATGACTATTTTGTTCTATTGGTGCGGCGGCTTAATGGTTCTGTGTACTGTCTTATCGATTATTGTTAGTAAGACAAGTGTTTCTGAACTGGTTTACGGAATAGAGACAGGTATTCGGTATTCACCGCTCACACCAGACCCTTTATACAGCAGGATTATGGCAACAAGTCAAGGATTTGTCCAGTGGGGATTGGCGCTTCTCATTATTGCATTTGTTCTTCTGTTCTTTTCTGGTCATATCATTGAGGGAGATTCTATTCTTGGAAGAAAAGACATGCATGCCTTAGCGCTGGCAATCACCTTGATCGCAGGCTTGATGTATACTTATCAAGCTTATGATAAAACCAGTTGGAGTTATGGCATTGGCCACAGTATTTTTGGGCTTTTTGCATCTTTTATAATATTATCTATCTTTTCACGTCGAGTTTGTAGATCTGCATTAGAATGGTATATCGGACTTCCACTAGTTTGTTTTGTAGTATTACTCTCGTTTACAACAGTGGAGATGAATTCGCGCTTTTATTATTGCGTTATTCTGATCATTCCAATAATAGCCTTTATTCTTGAAACCAAAGTCCAGCTGATCAAAAGACTGGCCGTGGTGGGGGCGCTCGCGTTGGCTCTATTTCAAGGCTATACAGCGTTTAGATATATATATAGGGACAGCCGACTTCGCCTTCTGGATACAAGAGTAACAGAGGGCGTTTATGCCGGATTATACACGTCTCAAAAACGGGCAAAAGATGTTGTGGAATTGGAGCACTACCTTGATAGATCCATTTCCGATGAAGAATCAGTTAGTTTCAGAGATAATGCACCGGTTGGTTATCTTATGAAAAACAGAAATGTCTGTGATATCGAGACTTGGGATTTTCTTCAGTATTCATATGGTTGCAATGACCCTACTGGAATGTATCGTTACTACAAGAACCGCGATGCGATTCCGGATGTGATCTGTTACATTGACTTTGGAAGAGATAGTTTACTGAGTATTGAGAATTCTTCATCGGATTATTTCCGATTTAATGATTTTGTTAATCAGAACTATGTGCTCGCAGATGACAGTTTTCAAAACGATACATTCAGAGTCTTGCTTTATAGGAATAATGGAACATTTGATTATGACTTTGACAGTCTGATCGGAAAATAGAAACTTGTTTTCCTAGAAAGGCGATTCATATACAAGAACGGAACCGCCGGTAGTTTGATGTTTTGTAACCAGGTAGCGAATTGAATTGATAATATTCTTGCATATGCTCATGTCTGTTTGGTAATCGCCATCACTTAGCGCTTGGTAGACGATTCTGCCATGCTGATCAAGCCATCTGTAGACGCTGATAAGGTTTGGATGTTTTACATTATCACTCAGCACTCTTTTTTTTGTTATACCACTGATCATCAAGTACTCTTTTTTTTCGCCCTTTGAACTGATAGTAAGGGTGCTGTTGTCTTGACTGACACTCATCATAGAGATTAGGTTATCGCCATCAGTTGGTGCAAACGGTGTATATGCTTCGTACAATGTATTATCTATCCTAATCCCGTTTTTTTCCAGGTCTTCTCGTGTGGAATAACGTAAATCGGGCAATGTGCTGAATTTAGTAATGCATAGACCGCACAAAACAGTGTTGAGCATAATCAGGAAAATGATGGATTTAGTTAGAATGCCTGCAATAAACTGCGTGTTTTTGCTTGCTTTGTGTGAAGCGAACCATTGTATGCATGCGGACATGCCAATTGCGGCAACGATGTGATAAAACGGGTAAAAAGGAATTCCCCAACGTACCCAGTGCAGAGAGAGTGCGCTCATGCAGATCCAGAATAGGAGCCCCGTTAGAAGAGATAGATGCCGTAAGCCTCGTAAACGAATAATATAAATCAGACCGATTATAAAGAATGGTGCTACGATTAGTCCAAGATCATCAAGTAGTGTTGTGCAATAAAAAATAAAATTCCCGGCTATTCCAAGTCCTCCCGCGCCAAGATTCGAGCCACCTGATTCTTTTATAATGTGCACATAGACTTGATATATGTTTGTGAATAGATTTGGAGCCAGGACAAAAATCGTCAGCCCTACAACAAAAACGCTTAATAAGCCGTATCTGATAATCATTATTGGTTTTTTATCGGTTGTGATTGCCCGAATGACCACGGTTGCAGCAATTGCGATGCAAAGAAGTGCTGCGGGATATTTGATTGTGATTCCGATTCCGGTGATGATAGCGCAACGGATCAGGTTCTTTCTATTCCCATCGTCTAAATACTTTGCTTGATAATAAGCAAAAAGGATAACAAAGAAAGTTAGGACAATATCCGGCGTCGCGTAAGCAGAATGCTGCACAAAAATAGCGCTGAAAGCGACAAAGAATGCTGTAAAAAGCTGAGATAACCTTATCAGCATTTTTCTTTGTTCATTCAAAAGTAAGCCGATATAGGCGACGCACAACGGGATCAATGCTGTCCCGAAAACGGTCGTCAATAGCCTTGCCAGAACGTAGAATTCCATTTTGTGTTCGGATGCAATCTTATAGGGCAAGGTATGATATCTTAGCAAGGAATAGAACGTGAAGATCACAGCATCGCATTTGATCTCGAAGTGATCCGGGCGGTTGTAGGTTGAAACCTCATAGGAGTGCCTTGCCAGTAACTCCATGGCATAGTCAACAGGCACCTGCTCATCCGGGTGTAACTGAAGGGGGGTGCCCCAGAAACAGCTAACTAGCCGTATCAGGAAAGCGGCAACACAGATACAGACGATAGAAACTATGAACCATCTATTATCCTTACAATACTGTTTTATTCTGCTGACTTTTCCCAAATGGGTGACAGGTGTAGTTATCATGTGTGTTTTCCTTATGACGGCGTTGATATACCGGGGCTTTGTGTGATCATTCGGATCAGTTGCAGTACCGCATCGGGATGGCTCATGCAGGAAGTGACTGCGAGTACCGCGTTGTCTTCCGGGATGAAAGTGCCGTTGTCGCTAAGATTTTTAAGATAATCTGAGTTGTTTAAATAGAAGCCTGCCGGATAGGTGCTGTCAGCGCCTTTGGCGTAGTAGAGTTTATATCCTGCATTGACGAGTCCTTTAAGTTCTTTTTCGGAGAGCAGAGCAGAGATGTCATAGAACACATCTTGACTAGCATAATGATCGATTACAGCTTTTGGTGCCATCATAACATCGAGTTTGCCGGAGGAAAATAGAACCAAGAGCTTTTGTTCAGCCGCCATGGACAACTGATCGTTTCGTTCGAGATTCAGTTGCAGTGATGTGTCTATCGACACCTTGTATCTTTCGACGTCCACGTCCGCGAAGCGGATATAATCATCTGTAATATCGGTGTCTTTCTGATCATATGTCAAGATGTTGTTTATCATCACCACATTCAGATAGTCGGGAAGGCTGTTCTTCCTCCAATCTCGTACAAAAACAATTACAGCGACAAGAATGATGATACAGACTCCGATATGAATCTTATAGTAATCCCAGATATAACTGATCTTGCCTGTAAGGGGCATGCTTTTGATTTTTTTTTGTTCCTGTTTAATCTCGTCGTGAAGTGCCATCAGTAACAACCTTATTTAACAAGTACTATAGTTATGTTAGCACCATGTGCCAGATACGGTCAAGAGAAGCGGAAGGGAGTGCGGAAAAATGCTTGAAACTCCGAATGAAATGGGATAGTATAATATAGGTTTTTTATGTGTGCGACAGTTCGCAGAAAAGGCTTTATATAGAAGAATGAAAGGCATGGTTGATATGATTCCGTTCAATGTTCCTCCTTTTACAGGAAAGGAATTAGTGTATATGCAGGATGCAATAAATGAGCGTAAAATTTGTGGAGACGGAAAATACACAAAGATGTGTAATGAGTGGCTTGAAAAGAAGACACGCACCACAAAGGCTTTATTAACGACATCCTGCACACACGCAACAGAGATGGCAACTATTCTATCTGACATTCTGCCGGGTGACGAGGTGATAATGCCCTCTTTTACTTTTGTTTCAACAGCTGATGCTGTTGTGTTGCGAGGTGGAGTTCCGGTTTTTGTTGATATTCGCCCTGACACGATGAATATTGATGAAAAGCTTATCGCGGATGCCATCACTAACAAAACAAAAGCGATTATACCGGTTCACTACGCAGGTGTGTCCTGTGAAATGGACACTATCATGGAAATAGCAAACAACCATGGCCTGAAGGTGATCGAGGATGCGGCTCAGGCAATAGGTAGTACATACAAGGGTAAAGCCTGCGGTACGATAGGTGATTACGGATGCCTTTCTTTCCATGAAACCAAGAATCTCTCCATGGGTGAAGGTGGTGCGATTCTGATTCGCGATAAGGATAATATTGACAGAGCGGAAATCATTCGGGAAAAGGGGACAAACAGAAGCAAGTTCTGGAGAGGCGAAATAGACAAGTACACATGGGTAGACGCAGGATCATCCTATCTGCCAAGCGAATTGAATGCCGCATATCTTTATGCGCAACTGGAAAAAGCTGATGATATCTACAGCAACAGAACATCGACTTGGAATAACTATTATGCTGAACTGAAAGAGTTGGCCGATAATAATTTGATTGAGCTCCCTGTCGTTCCGGAGAACTGTGGGCACAATGCCCACATGTTCTATATAAAGACGCGCGGGCTGGATGAGCGGACAGAGGTTATTGAACATATGAAAAAAAACGGTATCTGCGCAGTTTTTCATTATGTGCCTCTTCACTCGGCACCTGCCGGAAAAAAGTACGGTAGATTTCATGGCAATGATTTATTTACTACAAAGGAAAGCGAACGATTGATAAGGCTCCCTCTTTACTATGGGATGCAAGAGGCGGACCTATACAAGGTTATCCATGTGCTGAAACAGTTTTATTTTTCTGCGGGTAGAATCAAACGGGGAATGTGGTAATGGCAAAAGTGATGATAATCGCAGGCGGCGACTGGCAGGTGCCGCTAGTATGCAAAGCTAAAGAACTCGGACATAAGGTCCTGTGCACAAACCTCTACGAGAATTCTCCTGCTTTTCAATATGCTGATGAACATGAGGTTGCAGATGTCCTTGACAGGGGAAAAAACCTTGAGATCGCAAAAAGATGGAAACCGGATGTAATACTTACCGATCAGAGTGATATTGCCGTCCCCACAGTTGCGTATATTTGTGATGCGTTGGGATTGCAGGGCATTGGCAGACAAAAGGCAGCATTGTTTACAAACAAATATGAGATGAGGATGTTTGAGGCAAATCAGGGCTTTTGCCATCCTTTCTTTTGCGAGTGCAGAGACTATACCGATGCCGTGAGAGCCTTTGAAAAGAGCGGTCTTGATACTGCAATCATAAAGCCGGTAGACTCGCAGTCAAGTAGGGGCGTATATAAAGTAAGTCGCGGATTGGATTTTTTGAATGAGTATGAAGTTGCGAAAAGGTCATCGCATACAAAAAGGGTAATCTTTGAGGAATTTATTGATGGAGTTGAATTCACTGTAGATGGGCTAATGCTTGCGGGAGAGTATCACACGCTGGCGATCTCAAGAAAAAAGCATTATGCGTTCAATTCGCAGATTGCAAGCGATCTTTTCTTTTCATGGGATGATCCCGAGTATGATTACAAAGAACTGGAGATAATTAACAAGGAACATATTGTAAAGGCGAAGCTCCCCTTCGGACTAACCCACTCAGAATATAAATACTATAAGGGAACTTTTTATCTTATTGAAATGGCCGCAAGAGGCGGAGGGACACTTATTTCATCGGATATCGCTCCATATATGTCAGGAATAGACGGACCAGGAGAATTGATTCGATTTCTTACGAAAGAAGATAGTAAACTGGTTGAAAGAAAAGAGGGAAAGATTGCCTTGTTGCATTTTTTAGATATGCCTCAGGGCAGAGTAAGAGAAATAGAAGGGTCAGAGCATGTCAGGAGTCTTGAAGGGATTCATAAACTCCAGATAGATTTTCAAGTTGGGGATTATATCAGAAAACCGGATAATGACAGGGGAAGAGTGGGGTTTGTAATCATCTTTGGAAATAGCCGGGATGATATAGAGAAACGCCTAACGGAGTTCCATAAAAGCCTGAAAATCAGTATTGAAAGTTTTGAAAGGGATCAGTGAAAATGGGAGACATCAGCAAGGGTAATAAAACAGAGGAAATTATAACTTATATAAAGGAAAATCGCGTTTCGACAACCGAGGTTGCGGATTGTCTCGGCAAAACCGGTGTGATACCAGGTGTCTTTCCTCTTATCACAGGTGACTTTGCCGTGGGAGAAGTGAGGTATGTATATACCTTTTCTGAATCAAACTGGGACTTACATAGACAGATCGAGAACGTAGATAAGGGAAAAATAGTTTTTGTGGATGGTATTTCGTGTAACGACCGTGCCATATTTGGCGAACTTGTCTCGAAGTATTTGTTATTATATCGACAGTCAAAAGCAATAGTGGTCGACGGGAAAGTTCGTGATGCACACAGGCTGATTAAAGAACGATATTCCATATGGACCAAGGGAGTTACTCCGGTAGGGTGTTTTAACAGCAAACCAGATACGTGTCCGGACGAAGAATTCTTAAAGAAAAGAACCGATTATTATGACGGATCTGTTATGGTCTGTGACGACTCGGGCGTGGTTGTAATCCCGAAGGAGTATCATAATGAAACATTCCTTAGAAAACTCCATGAAATCGAAGAACAGGAGGACATCTGGTTCGATTGTATTGACCGCAGAAAATGGACCACATTTGAAACGGTATGCCTGAAAAAATACAGAGAAGGGAACCAAAAAGAATGATAGATGCCCATACACACTTCAATCTTGATACTGACGATCCGGCGCTGGAGTATATTGAATATATAACGCATGCAGGAATTGAAGCGGCCGTCTTGATCCTGAACGGGCCGGAGGAGTCGCATCTCTTCTGGAACAATGTCGACTCCTTTCTTAACGGATATCCCGTCCATCTTGCTTTTATATTGGATATTCGAAACAGGGAGTATTTTGAACGTAATATTGCTCTGGCAAAAGAACTTGGAATGGCGTATTCTGTCAAACTTCATCCAAGGCTCACAGATATCACGGAAAATGATTTTGAAGCCATATGTGGTTATATCAAAAACCTTGATTGCAGAAGTGTAATCATTGATTCTTTTTTATATGGAAGTAGAAAAGAGAATATCTGTTATATAGAACTCAGTTCGTTTCTGGCCAAGCGCTTGCCGGATAAACAGATTGTTATGGCACACTTTGGAGGAATAAAGGTATTGGAAACAATGCTGAGAACGCGAGAATTGAAAAACATTTTTTACGACTGCTCCTTTTCTGTCAATTTCTTATATGGAACTTCGGCTTGGGCGGATTTAAGGCATTGCATAGTGCATAGCCAAAATAGGGTGGTTTTTGGAAGCGACAGACCGTCATTCACGATAGAAGAGAGTGTAAGAAGGGTTAGAGAATTGCTTGGCGAGCGTTCAGATACGTTTTATAGTGACTTATTTTCAAACAATGCAAGGAGGTTGTATTTTGACTGAAAAGGTTGTGATGATGTCTGGAAGTGACAGGGATAGATTACTCTCGGACTATAGGTCCAGATACCACCAGTTCGGCTATTCGCCTAAAACGCTTGGTTGGGATAAAGGCAAGCAGAATATCAGGTTTGATGTGCTGACGAGCCAGTGGGATTTAAAAGGGAAAAGGATTCTCGATGTTGGCTGTGGGTTTGGGGACCTCAACCTGTTTCTTCAAAATAAAGGAATTAGCGATTATAAGTATGTCGGAATTGATGTAGTTGACGAACTTATTCAAGAGGCGAAGATCAGAAATGCGCATAACGGCAATGCTGAAATAAGTTATATATGTGGTGATTTTCTTACATTTGAAAGTGTTGACCGGTTTGACTATGTGATATCCTCCGGCGCATTTAACCGAAAGTTTTTTGGAGAACTCGATAATTACACATTTATAGAGGAATGTATGAGCAAAGCTCTGAATCTATGCAATGAGGGTATTGCGTTTGATTTTCTATCCGACAAGGTCGATTATCAATATGAGCACACTTTCCACAGTGCTCCTGAGAGGATTCTTGGAATGGCTTATAAATGGTCTAGAAATGTGTTGTTGAGAAATGACTATATGCCATTTGAGTTTTGCCTGTTTATCTTTAAAGATGATTCTTTTGATAAGAAGGACACGGTCTTTCGGAGATATTGGATGACATCTGAAGAAAGGTCTTTATAAAGGCGGTGGCCATGGAGAAAAGTAAAGAATACGATATAAGTTTTATTATACCTTGTTACAAAAGCGAAAAGACCATAGTACATGTTATCGATGAAATTAGTGAGACGGCTGAGAAAATGTCTATATTCGACTATGAGATTATTTGCGTGGACGATTGCTCACCCGATGATGTGTATAGGAAATTAGTGGAGATCGCTACGACGGATACGCATCTTAAGGTTATCAGGTTTTCCAGGAATTTTGGACAACATGCGGGCATGATTGCAGGCGTCCAACATTCGAAAGGAAAAGTGTGCGTTTTTCTTGACGATGATGGCCAATGCCCATTAGACAAGTTGGATAATCTTCTGCAACCATTGGATGCCGGATATGATGTTGCCATGGCTTCTTATGGCAAGAAAAAACAGAGTAAGTTTAAAAATGTTGGGAGCAGGTTTAATGCAATCGTAGCAAACATACTCATTGATAAGCCTAAAGATATACAGATGACCAACTTTATTGCACTTAAGAGGTTTGTTGCTGACGAGATATCTCGTTATCATGGTCCGTATCCTTATATTTCCGGGTTGTTATTTAGGAGTTCTGCCAAGGTGATCAACGTTCCTATGGAAGAACGTACGCGGATGGCCGGAGGAACTACGTATACACTTAGAAAACTTGTTGCGTTATGGGTGAACAGTTTTACTGCTTTTTCAATCAAACCGCTTCGGATAGCTACGATAATTGGAGGCGGTGCGTCGATCATCGGAGTGATTGTAGCGGTCATTACCGTAATCAGAAAACTGATGAATCCCGCAATCACTACGGGGTGGAGTTCCACAATATCGGTTATTCTTGTGCTGGGAGGACTGATCCTGTTTGTGCTTGGTATTATTGGAGAATATGTTGGCAGGATTTACATGTCGATTAATGAAACGCCACAGTATGTGATTGCAGAGACATGTAATATCGATCAATAACAGGAAAGTATCCGGGGGATGGTAAGTGATGCCTGAAAAATACAGATATGACGCGTTTATCAGCTACAGACACTGTGAGCTTGATTCATTCGTGTCGGAGAACCTGCATAAAAAGCTGGAAAGCTATACGCTGCCCAAATCGGTGCAAAAAAAGATCAAAGCCGGACGGACGAAGATCGAGCGGGTATTCCGGGATGAGGCGGAACTGCCGCTTTCCAACAACCTTTCGGATCCGATCACGGAAGCGCTGGCCAATTCCGAGTTCCTGATCGTGATCTGCACGCCCAATCTCCTGCAGTCGCAGTGGTGCAAAAAGGAGATCGAGACCTTTGTGGAGATGCACGATACCAGGCATGTGCTCCTCGTCCTTGCGGAGGGCGAACCGGATGATTCCTTCCCCGAGATCCTGATGCACGAAAACGTGCAGATGGTGGATGAACACGGCAAAGAGGTCACCGTTTCGGTGCCGAGGGAGCCGCTGGCCGCGGACTGCCGGGCCGACAACGACAAAGACCGGCTGAAACTGCTCGATAACGTGGTCCTCAAGCTCTGCGCGGCCATGTTCAACTTAAATTACGATGACTTAAGACAGCGCCACCGCGAGCGGCAGATCCGCCGCAGACTGATCGCACTGACGGGCACACTTGCGGTCGTGACGGTCTTTGCCTTAACCTGCCTGTTTTTTGCGCTCAGGATCCATTCACAGAACAAAGTCATCAGCGATAAATACGCGGGAGCCATGGCCACCGCGTCAGAAGACCTGCTCTCGCAGGGCCTTCGCAAGGATGCGCTGTACGCCGTGCGGACCGTCCTGCCGGGAGCCGGCGGGGAGGTCCTCTTCACCGGCGCAACCGGGGACTGGACCGTGTCCCCGGACGGACTGTCAAGCTCGGTGATCCTATTCAACCGGTGCGGGGACACGGGGAAGAAGCCGGAAGTCAAGGAAACGCCCTTCCCGCCCAAGGCCGTGCTGGAGCCGTTCGCGACCTGGATGGCGATGGCCGCCGGCGCGGACGAGGGCGACGGGCGCACGCGAC
>JAGCXZ010000075.1 GCA_017961065.1 Lachnospiraceae bacterium | reverse complement strand
TAGGTTTTGGCTCCGTAGGACAGCGCCAGGATCTGGTGTCCCAAACAGATCCCGAAGATCGGACAGAACCCGTGCAGCTGTCTTACCGTGTCGATCGTTTTTCCCACATTCTCCGGATCGCCCGGACCGTTTGAGATCAGGATCCCGTCCGGCTTCAGGCCTTTGATCGTTTCCGCGTCCGTATCAAAGGGAACGATCGTGACTTTGCAGCCTCTCTCATGCAGGGACCGCACGATGTTCTCTTTCATGCCGCAGTCTATGGCGACCACATGCAGGCCGTAGGGTGTCTTTGGATCCACCACGCGGATCTGTTTTGCACTGACCCTGCTGACCTGATCGGTAGCATAATCCCAGTCCTTTAGGATCCGCAGGCCCTCAGCGTCCGGCGTTTCACCGTCCGTTAACAGCACGCGGCAGCTACCGTAGTTTCGGATCTTTCTCGTGATCTCTCTGGTGTCAACATGCTGTATACCGGCGATCCCGTGATCTGTCATGTAATCGGCCAGCGTCATCCTGCTCCTGAAGTTGGAAGGGACTTCCGTGTAGTCCCGCACGATCAGCGCGCCGATCGAAGGGTCTTTCGTCTCAAAGTCCTCATCATTGATCCCGTAGTTGCCGATCAAGGGATACGTCATGACAACCGCCTGATCCGTATACGACGGATCCGACAGGATCTCCTGATAGCCGACCATGGACGTGTTAAAGACCAGTTCGAGTTTTTTGTCCTGCATGTCTCCGAATCCGGTACCGGTATACACCGTCCCGTCTTCCAGAATGAGTTTTCTCCTCTTCCCCTGTTCCATCGGTTCTCCTCTCTTCAAAAAAAAGACACTTCAACCGTAGTCAAAGCGCCTTTGCTTTTTCGCAGTTCCTATGCTGTTTTATTTTCACGGCCCTCACAGCGTGATCTCCGCGATGCTGCCGGTGTCCGCCCCGCCAAAGAGCGGTTTGATCTTTGCAACGAAGGCTTCGACCTGGTCGCCGCATCTGCCTGTGTAGAGCGTCGGATCGAGGATCCCTTTTAAGTCCTCATGCGTCATCCTGAGTTCTTCTTCCGCGGCAAGATCGGATAATAGATTCCAATCCTCGCCACGCTTCATCTTCGCAGTGGCTTCCATGGAGCAGCGCCTGATGATCTCATGCGCGTTCTGTCTGTTCGCGCCGCGCTTCACGGCTTCCATC
This sequence comes from Lachnospiraceae bacterium, assembly GCA_017961065.1. Classification (GTDB taxonomy): domain Bacteria; phylum Bacillota; class Clostridia; order Lachnospirales; family Lachnospiraceae; genus UBA2868. The sequence goes on along the minus strand of JAGCXZ010000075.1, from coordinate 7,322 downwards.
ATGATGTTCTCCGTCGCGATGAACGGCAGATATTCCATAACCGTCTTCTCGATCACCTTTTCGTTGACGCGAAGGCCGGAGGAAATGTTCTGCAGCAGTCTTAAGATCGCATCACATGCCAAAAATCCTTCCGGCAAGGAAATCCTGCGGTTTGCGGAGTCGTCGAGCGTTCTCTCAAACCACTGTACGCTTGCCGTCATCGGTGCGTTCATCGCATCGGCCATCAGATATCTTGCCAGGGAGCAGATCCGCTCGCTGCGCATCGGATTCCGTTTGTAGGCCATGGCGGATGATCCGATCTGATCCTCTTCAAACGGCTCCTCCACCTGCTTGTCATGCTGCAGGAGTCTGATATCGTTTGCCATCCTGTATGCACTCTGCGCTACGGATGACAGCGCGTTCAATATCCTGCTGTCGACCTTTCTGGGATATGTCTGCCCGCATACGGGGAAACATTCGTCAAAATCAAAATCAGCGGCGATCAGTCTGTTCATTTCATCGATCTTTGCGGTGTCGCCGTTATACAATTCAAGGAAACTCGCTTCGGTGCCCGTTGTTCCCCTGCAGCCGAGGAATTTGATATTCTCTATGGCAAAATCAATCTCATGCAGGTCACTGACAAGGTCGGATAACCAGAGGCTGGCACGCTTTCCGACCGTCACAAGCTGGGCCGGCTGATAGTGCGTGTAACCGAGTGTCGGCATATCCTTATAGCGTAGCGCGAAGTCCGAAAGAAGCGAAAGAACCGTGCAGAGTTCCTTCCGGATATATTTCAGACCGTCGCGGTAAATGATCAGATCCGCATTATCGGTCACGTAGCAGCTGGTGGCACCCAGATGGATGATGCCGGCCGCTTTCTTTGCAACCTGACCGTATGCATACACATGCGCCATCACGTCATGCCTGACTTCTTTCTCTCTGGCTCTGACGCAGTCATAATCAATGTCTGTCAGATGCTCTTCCAGTTCCCTGACCTGCTCGTCATCGATCGGAAGTCCGAGCTGCTTCTCTGCCTTTGCAAGGGATACCCACAGCCTGCGCCAGGTCGTATATCTCTTGTCCGACGAAAACAGCTGCAGCATGTATTCGGATGCATATCTTGTTGACAGGGGTGATTCGTATTTGTCGGTCATCTTATGTCCTCAGAGTTTGTTTGATCTATTGTGTTTCTGCAAGGATCGTGCAGACAACCTTCCGAGCCGAGCTATAGGCGCGAGGCGAGGATGCGTTCGTCTGACGATCCGATGGTTCATGTTTGTTAACTGCAATGACGCGAATGGACAATCCGATGAGAGATCAACGAAGAATAATCTCATCGCGCTCTGCGCCGACCGAAACATACGTGATCGGGCAGGCGATCGCTTTCTCAATGTAGGTGATGTAGTCCTGCGCGGCCTTCGGAAGATCCTCCCATTTCTTCACTTTGGAGATGTCGCACTTCCAGCCGTCCACATATTCGATCACGGGTTTTGCATGCGATAATGCTGCAGGGAACGGGAATTCGTCCGTTTCGGTGCCGTCCACAACATAGTGGGTGCATACCGGGATCTTGTCCAGGTAGCTCAACACATCCAGTTTGGTGATCGCGATCTGCGTAGCCGCCTGTACGTTTACGCCATAGCGTGTCGCAACAAGATCGAGCGCGCCGACCCTTCTGGGTCTGCCGGTCTTGGCACCGTACTCATGTCCCGCTTCGCGCAGTTCATCCGCTTCCGGTCCGAACATCTCGGATACGAACGGGCCTTCTCCCACGCAGGTGGAATAGGCTTTGACAATACCCAGCACCTCGTCGATCTTTACGCCCGGGAAGCCCGAGCCGATCGGTGCGAATGCCGCCGTTGTATTGGAACTTGTCGTATAGGGATGAATACCGAAATCCAGGTCCCTCAAAGAACCGAGCTGTGCCTCGAAAAGGATCTTCTTGCCGTTTGCGGAAACTTCCCGCAGCAGTTTGCCCGTGTCGCAGACATAGGGCTTGATCTTGGCGCAATATTCTTCCAGCCACGCATCGATCATCTCTTCGGTGTAAGGCTTTGCGTTATATACCTTCGTTAAGATCAGGTTCTTCCATTCCATCAGATCCAGCAGGTGCTCTTTCAGTTCTGCCGGATAGTTCAGTTCACCGGCCAGAACCGTCTTCTTCTGGTATTTATCCGAATAGAACGGCGCGATCCCCTGCTTGGTGGAACCGAACTTCTTGTCCTTCAGACGCTGCTCTTCCAGCTCGTCCAGATCCCTATGCCAGGGCATCAGCAGGGAAGCCCTGTCGCTGATCTTCAGATTGTCGGGTGTGATGCTGACATTGTTCGCGCGGACCTGTTCCATTTCCTTTAAGAGATTCTCGGGATCCAGTGCAACGCCGTTACCGAGCACATTGACCACACCGTCCCGCAGGATCCCTGAGGGCAGCAGATGCAGCGCGAATTTTCCTTTGTCATTGATAACGGTATGACCGGCGTTTCCGCCGCCCTGGTACCGCACAACGATATCATAGTGATCCGTCAGCAGATCGACCATACGGCCCTTGCCTTCATCACCCCAGTTTATTCCTACAACGGCACAGTTTGCCATGCGTGTTTCCTCCAATCGTGTTCCGTTTCATGCATCCTAAATCAAACCGGAACAATGTCTTATGAAATGGTCTCGAGTCTGCCCATGACTTCGGTGTAAGCCTCTTCCACATCCCCGAGGTCTCTGCGGAAGCGGTCCTTGTCGAGCTTCTTGCCCGTCTCGCTGTCCCAGAGTCTGCAGGTATCCGGACTGATCTCATCGGCCAGAACGATCGTATGATCGGCAAGCCATCCAAACTCAACCTTAAAGTCAACCAGCGTAATGCCGCATCTGCCCCATACTTCCGTCAGCAGATCGTTGATCTTAAGCGCATAGTCGCGGACAGTCTTTAATTCCTCACGATCGCAGAGCTTCAACGCGAGCACATGGTCGTCATTGAGCAGCGGATCGCCAAGATCATCATTTTTATAGGAAAACTCAACGGTGGGATGTTCGAATACGATACCCTCTTCCACACCGTAGCGCTTTGCAAAGGAACCGGCCGAAATGTTGCGGACGATCACCTCAAGCGGCAGGATCTTCACACGCTTCACCGCTGTCTCGCGGTCATTGAGTTCCTCGATATAGTGCGTCGGTACGCCTTTCTGCTCGAGGACCTTCATCAGCATGTTGCTCATCCGGTTATTGATCACACCTTTTCCGGTAATGCTTCCCTTCTTCTGACCGTTGAATGCCGTCGCGTCATCCTTATAGGAAACGATCAGCACTTCCGGATCTTCCGTTTCGTATACTTTCTTGGCTTTTCCTTCGTAAAGCATGTTTTTCTTTTCCATGTTTATCCCTCTTTTGTCATCCCTCTTTGGCTGGTTCCGGTTTCTCCGGATACTGTTTTTACCCAACAAGTATTATATGCATTTGACCATAAACAATCAAACACAAATAAAATGATATGGCATAAAAAAGATTTTTGGGGAAAGAAACGTACCCGGTCACAGCTGCTTCATGATGATGCAGTTCCCCTTCGGAACCTTGATCATGGGACCGTTCATGACGATCACGTTCTGTTTGAGATCAAGGTTAAAGAAAGACATCGTGTCCGATTCGTGATTCAGGCTCACCAGATGTTTCGAATCCGGGAAGATCGCAACATCCTTGGGAAAGTCCCCGCTCACGGGCAGAATGAATAACTTCTCGAGCAGGCCCGTCTTCGTATCGATCTTGAAGGTGCCGACGGAATTGTCGCCTGCGTTGGTGCAGAACAGGTATTTAAAATCACGGGAGAACTTCAGCGCATAGGCGGCCGTATCCGCTGTATGATAGTCGTTTGCCGTGGAGATCTGCTGGATCTTCGTAAACTCGGGAAAGCCGTTCTCCTCATGATAGTCATAAACTTCGATATTGTGGTGCAGCTGGTTTAAGACATAGGCATATTTCCCGTCGCCGCGGAATTTGATCAGCCTGGGCGCGCTGCCCTGCTCGCATCTGACGATATCGGCAAGTTTCAGCTTGCCGGTCCCATGATCCAGTTTGTAGATCTTGATATGATCGATCCCCATGTCGGCCGCGCACAGATACTTGTTGTCCCTGGTCATCTTGACGCAGCTCACATGCGGCGTAAAGGTTCTCTCCGTTACGGTACCGACGCCCTGATGGAACACTTCATCGCAGATCTCACCGACACTGCCGTCCTTGTTCACCTTTAAGACCGTGATCTTGCCGTCATGGTATCCTGCGACAAACAGGAAGGTATCCGTATAATCCGTTGACAGGTAGCAGCCGCGCATACCGTTGATCCCTGCCGTGTTGACGGGCTTCAGGCAGCCGTCCGGCTGGATGGCAAATGCTTCCACACCCATATCCGTAATGGAATAGACATATTTCTGATTGTGCGAGATCGTGACATACGATGAATTCGTGATCGTGACCTGCTCCCGTTCCGTCAGCCGTCCGTTCTTCACGTCCACGTCATAAACACGGATCCCTTTGTTGTCCCCTTTGGTATAGGTAGAAACATATGCTACGTATCTGTCTTCCATAGTATTACTCCGTCTCCTGCGTCTGCTTCGCATCCGCCTTATTTGCTCTGCCGCAAAGTCACGGCAGGCCGCTTTTTATTCCTATGCGGCTAGTATAGCATAAATTCATTGACTTTTATATAGATGCGTGTATAATTCTATTTGGCTTTTGTTTAGAATTAGTAAACTTTTTGTTTAAAATATTCTTTTTTGACAGGAAAGGACACGTCATGAAGATCGGACAAAAGATCAAGGAACTTCGCATACAGAAAGGGCTGACGCAGGAAGAGCTGGCAGACCGGTCGGAACTCTCAAAAGGCTTCATCTCACAGCTTGAACGTGACCTGACCTCCCCCAGCATCGCAACGCTTGTGGATATCCTGCAGGTGCTCGGGACCGATCTTTGCAACTTCTTTGCCGAGGAAAGCGAAGAACAGGTCGTCTTTAAGGATCAGGACTATTTTGAGAAGATCGATAACGAACTTTCCAACAAGATCGAATGGATCATCCCCAACGCGCAGAAGAATGCCATGGAACCGATCCGCCTGACACTTTTCCCCGGCGGCTCGACTTATCCGGACGTTCCGCATGAAGGCGAGGAATTCGGCTATGTCCTGTCCGGCAGCATCAGCATCCATGTCGGCAAGCATGTCTATAAAGCCAAAAAAGGGGAATCGTTCTATTTTACCCCGCATGCTGCCCACTATATCAGCGCGGACAACAAAACGGGCGCTTCCCTGATCTGGGTCAGCACACCGCCCAGTTTCTGAACCGGAACAAACTGACATCCTATTAAAATACAGTGAGGACTTCCTATGGTCACCGATAACAAACTCATCCTTCTGGATCATATTTCCAAATCCTTTGGCGGACAGCTCGTGCTGGACGATCTGGATCTTTATATCAGGGAAAACGAATTCATCACCCTGCTGGGGCCGAGCGGCTGCGGCAAAACGACTACGCTTAGGATCCTCGGCGGGTTTGAGACGCCTGATCAGGGGAAGGTTTTCTTTGACGGAAAAGACATTACCCATCTTCCGCCCAACAAAAGACCACTGAACACGGTCTTTCAGAAATATGCCCTGTTCACGCATATGACGATCGCCGAGAACATCGCCTTCGGCATGAAGATCAAGAACAAGCCGAAAAGCTACATTGACGACAAGATCAAGTATGCGCTCAAACTCGTGAACCTGGACGGGTTCGAGAACAGGATGCCGGATTCGCTCTCCGGCGGACAGCAGCAGCGGATCGCGATCGCAAGAGCCATCGTAAACGAACCGAAAGTCCTGCTTTTGGACGAACCTCTCGGCGCGCTCGATCTGAAACTGCGCCAGGACATGCAGTATGAGCTGATCCGTCTCAAGAATGAGCTCGGTATCACCTTTTTATATGTAACGCACGACCAGGAAGAAGCCCTGACGATGTCCGATACGATCGTTGTCATGAACCAGGGCTACATCCAGCAGATCGGAACACCGGAGAAGATCTACAACGAACCCGAAAACGCCTTCGTTGCGGATTTCATCGGTGACAGCAATATCATCTCCGCGACCATGATCGACGACTATCTCGTTGAGATTCTGGGTGCAAAGTTCAAGAGCACGGATGCGGGATTCGGTAAAAACAAACCCGTGGATGTCGTGATCCGTCCGGAGGATGTGGAACTGGTCGCACCTGAGGAAGGTACGATCCAAGGCGTGGTAACGCATGTTATTTTTAAGGGCGTGCATTATGAGATGGAAGTAATGGCCAACGATCACGAGTGGCTCGTACAGTCCACCTCCATGTTCCCCGTCGGTACGAATGTCGGGATCAAAGTGGATCCTTTCAATATACAGACCATGCATAAACCGGAGTCCGAAGACGAGGAGGCGATCGGCGTTGAAGAATAAAAAGAGCCTGCTCTCCTCCCCTTACCTGATCTGGTCTGCGGGTTTCATCATCATTCCGCTCTGCATGATCTTCTTCTACGGGTTCACGGATAAAGATCTGCACTTTACCTGGGCAAACATCGCATCGATCGCGGAGCCCGAGAACATCAAGGCACTGATGATCTCCATCCTGCTTTCCGTGATCGCCACGGCGATCTGCGTGATCCTGGCCTATCCGCTCGCGCTGATCCTGGCGGGTTCCAGGTTTAAGAACAGCAGTTTTCTGATCTTTGTGTTCATCCTGCCCATGTGGATGAACTTCCTGCTCCGCACGCTCGCCTGGCAGACGCTGCTCGAAAAGAACGGTGTGATCAACATGATCTTATCTTTTCTGCATCTGCCGACACTGAATATCATCAACACACCGGCTGCGATCGTACTCGGCATGGTCTATAACTTCCTTCCGTTCATGATCCTGCCTGTTTACAATGCGCTCTCCAAGATCGACCCGAACGTGATCAACGCTGCAAGAGATCTGGGGGCGAACAGCCTGCAGACATTTATGTATGTGACTTTCCCGCTCAGTATCCCGGGACTGATCAGCGGCATTACCATGGTCTCCGTTCCGGCCCTGACCACCTTCGTGATCTCCGATATGCTGGGCGGCGGTAAGATCCTTCTGATCGGCAATGTGATCGAACAGGAATTCAAACAGGCCAACAACTGGCATGTGGGCAGCGGATTGTCGATCGTCCTCATGCTGTTCATTCTGCTCGCCATGGGCCTTACGGCAAAATTCGACAAGGAAGGAGGCAGTTACTTCTGATATGAATTCAACACCGGTAAAATCCGCATTGAAGAAACTGTATATTGCCTTCATCATGATCCTGTTGTATGCGCCAATAATAACGCTCGTTGTTTT
>JAGCXZ010000074.1 GCA_017961065.1 Lachnospiraceae bacterium | reverse complement strand
CGTAAGCGGTCTGCCCGAAACTTCCGAAAGCGCGCCGGCATTCTCCAGCGGCGTTTGATTTTCCCGTATGATCAGTCCTGCCTTCTTCAGGCTGCGGACATAGTTCCGATAAAGCGCGCGGATCTTTTCGGCATTGGTCTTAAAAAGCCTCCGCCTGCTGCCGGTTTTTCTGCGTGTATCCTGCCTGCCGATCCGTTCCCTGGTCTCCACCATGTCGGAAAAAGTCATTTTCCGTACGCAGTTGACCGAGCGCTGCGCGTAGAATCTTGCGATCATGATCACGAAGCGGACGATCGCGTAGAGCACGATGCAGACCGTTAATCCCAGAAAGCCGTACTCAACGATCTTCCCAAACGTCTTCAGCCAGGCGGGTGAATCCGCAGGGGGCGCAAACACGGCGCTGTCCATGGGCGCTCCGCCTCCGGAACTGCCGAGAAAGAATCTACCGATCCACATGAAGACGCCGATCGCGATCCGGGCGATCCCTTTTACGATCCAAAGCAGAAACCGTTCAAAGAGTCCGATCACCGTATCCGAGTGGAACAGAAACATTACTACGATCGCAAACGCGATGAGAGGCAGCGCGATCTTTGCGTCAAAAGCCGCGATCCTGCGCTGGCTGCTGCCCGTTTCCCGGTTCATATTCTGCATCAGGACCGCCATGCGGTTCAGATAGTTCCTGAGCAGGTAGAGTCCCGTATAGAGGATTCCCATGGTGTAGGCAATCCTGCCAAAGAGCGGCGCGTTCACGTAAAGGGAAAATGCCATTCCCAGTGCGAACAGGATCACAAAAGGCAGCGGCAGATCATGAAACCCTTCCTTGTACACAGGGCGGAAGCCGACGATGGCTTCACCGGTCTCGGATACGGGCATTGATTTTTCATCCTGCACGGCACCGATCCAGAAAAAGATTCCGGCAAGGAGCATGCAGAACGCGGTCACGACCCAGATAAATGCGCAGGTCTTCTCAAGCGGGTCCGTAAAATACACGGCACAGCCAAGCGCCGCAGCGATCAGCACAAGGTGTAAAACGATGAACAGCGGCATCCTGCTGATGAACACGCGCATGCAGTATACGCAGAGCACGATCACAAAGACGCCAGACAGCAGAAAATAAACGGGCATGTCGGCGCTGTTCATGCCGTCGACCAGAAACAGTCCCGCGATCGAGATACAGAATGAAAACATGATGATGTTTAACAGATCAGCCAAACGTTTGATGCTATTCATCAATGATCTCCCACGGATATGCAAAATCAGCGGTATCTTCCGCTGCTTCCTGTTTTAGGAATGCCGTGATCAGGTTCAGCCTCCCGTGATTTTCCCGTATCATACGGATCCTGTCGGTAAAATCATCTCTGCGGTTGTTGCTGATCAGAACGATCTCTTCGTGTTCATTCTCCCGCATGCGGTCCGAAAGGATGCCGGTGATGTCGGGCATGGGCAGCTTTAAGTCGATCCTGGCAAGCGCAGTCTCGATCGTCAGCGCGTGAAGCTTGACCGCGCCGGATAAAACGTGCGCCGGTTCTTTGGTGATGATGTCGCAGCCGTTCGTGAGAAAGGCCGTCGGGATCTTTTCGGCGCAAAGGCAGGCGCCAAGCGTTGCGGCCACCCGGATGAGTGCCTCCTGTACGCGTTCCTGCATCTGCTTCGTGTGCGTCTCAAGGTCCAGGACGATCACCACATCCCTCTGCAGGGTGGTCCGGAATGTGTTGACCATCAGCTCGTTCATCCTGGCCGACACCTTCCAGTTGACTGCGCCCATCCCGTCGTAGGGCTGGTACTCGCGGATCGTTGAGAACGCGAACGGGTCCTCCTGCAGTTTCACGCGCGATACGACCTCACCGAGCAGGCGCAGGCACGCCGTCGGGATCTCCTGTTCCCGGATCCGCCGCGGCAGAACGAGAAGCGTTGCGCTATGCTCGACCGAGTCGTACATCTCTTCGCTCATGAACAGATCCTTGCAGATCAGGTCCATGTTCCTCATGGAAAAGAGCCCCCGTTTCGTGCAGGTGAACGGATAGGTCCTGCTGACACGTTCAAAGGAGCGCAGCGCGAAGTATTCATTTCGGTAATACTGATCCGTTACGTCGGAGCCGCCGTCTTTGGCAAAGCGGAATGTCCGCGTGATCGCGAATTTGATCTGCAGGATCGGGAGCGGAAGCCACTTGTTGTTCGTGATCACCTCAAGCAGTCTGCTCTCCTCGCCTTCCCGCACCATACGGTCGGGAAAATCAATCGCGACGCTCAATCCCTCTTCCCAGAATTTTCTGTAAGTCAGTCGTATTGCAAAGAACAGGCCGGCGCCGATCAGGATCGCTATGATCAGTTTCATCGGCGGGTAAAGTCCTCACTCGGGACCGTGATTTTCCCTAATGCGTCCCTGATCACGTCCGCATTCTCACTGTCCCTGTGATAGGACAGCATGCGGTGCGCAAGCACGGGAACCGCAAGTTTCTTGACATCATCCGGCAGCACGTGATCCCTGCCGTCCACATAGGCATAAGCCTTGAGCGCGTGCAGGAAGGAGAGCGTTGCGCGCGGGCTTAAGGGCAGACGCACTCTGCCATCGGACCGTGTCTCATTGACGATCGATACGATATAACCGAGCAGGTCTTCGTGAACAAAGACCTCTTTGACTTCTTCACGCATGGCAAGGACGTCCGCGCCGGAAAGCACGGGCTCTAATCCCGTCAGTGCCTCTTCTTTTTCAAAGCGCTTTAGGAGCGCGATCTCTTCGTCGCGATCCGGCAGACCCATGGAGAGCTGCATCATGAAGCGATCCAGCTGTGCCTCGGGCAGCGGATAGGTTCCCGCCGTCTCGACCGGGTTCTGCGTGGCGATCACCATGAACGGTGCCTTAAGTTCATAGGTCTTCCCGTCCACGGTCACCTGCATCTCCTGCATGGCTTCGAGCAGAGCCGACTGCGTCCGCGGCGTTGCGCGGTTGATCTCATCGGCCAGCAGGATATTCGTGATAACAGGACCCGGCACAAACCGGAACTCCTGCTCTTTCTGATCGTAAAGGTTTAAGCCGCACACGTCGGCCGGCAGCAGATCGGGGGTAAACTGGATGCGCTTAAAATCACATCCGAGCGATGCGGCCAGACACTTTGCAAGCGTCGTCTTGCCTGTCCCGGGCACATCTTCGAGCAGCACATGCCCGCCGGAAAGCAATGCGGACAGAAGCATCCGCACGATCTCTTTTTTGCCGACGATCACTTTGGCGATATTATCTTCCAACCGGGTAAGCATTTCGCGACTTTGCATCTCTTTTTCATCCCCCTCCAAACACAAAAAAACTGTTACAAATATTGTAACAGTTTTTGGGGTTTATGACACGATAAAAATTATAAGGACTCACCGCATGAGAATTTGCTTCGCAAATAGCGGTTCGTTACCATCGCATATCTTCGATATGCGATAAATTAAGCAATCTTGCTCTTTGCGATCTCAGCCAGCGTTGCAAAGCCGTCTGCATCGTTTACAGCGAGCTCAGCGAGCATCTTTCTGTTGATGTCAACATTTGCAAGCTTTAAGCCGTAGATCATCTTGCTGTAGGAAAGACCGTTCATTCTTGCTGCCGCATTGATACGTGCGATCCAGAGCTGTCTGAACTGACGCTTTCTCTCTTTTCTTCCTGCATAGCTTGTGGTCAGGGCACGCATTACGGACTGCTTTGCGATCCTGTACTGTTTGGAACGTGCTCCTCTGTAACCCTTTGCAAGTTTTAATACTCTATTGTGCTTTTTTTTGGCATTCAATGCGCCTTTAACTCTTGCCATTTAAATATCCTCCTAAAATTTTTAAAAACTG
>JAGCXZ010000073.1 GCA_017961065.1 Lachnospiraceae bacterium | reverse complement strand
GCACCATGGAAGGCCTCACCGAGACTTCCACCAATATGGCCATCGTACGCACGGGCAACGGCCCCCTGACCGTTCATTCGCTCATGAGAAGCGCTGTGGATTCTTCGAAGGCTTATCTTGCAGAGAGGATGAGGTGCCTTTTCGAACTTGCGGGTGCAAAGATCACATTCGCACGGTTATCCATAGCCTTCTGCAGGTAATCAGAGAAGTTCGTTGTGTTGGTCGGGAAGGTTTCCATTACAACCGTTCCGCCCTTTGCTTCAAATGCTGTCTTGAAGTTGTTGGCAAGGCCCAGAGAATAGGTGTCGCCTTTTTCCGCAAGCACGTATGCGGTCAGAGAACCGTCTCCGCCCGATGCTGCGCCGCCGCAGCCGGCAAGGAGCGTCATGACCATTGCTGCAGCCAATAATACAGATACTAACTTTTTCATAATGCTTTCCTCCGCTTTACTGATTGAAATTTCCAACTGCAATATCATACCTTTTCTGCGCCGTTCTGTCAATGTTTGGGGCACTTTTGTCCGTGCATCGCGGACAGTTTGACCCGTATGGTGCCGCGTCGCGGAATGCCGGCTGCAGAGACCGGGCGTTAAGCAAACGCGTTTTGACGCAGGATCGTTTGCGGTGTTACAATCAGAGCATGAATATACAGACTTTGATCGCGCTGATCCTGCAGGCCGTGATGATCCTGCTTACGGTCCTTTCACTGCTCATAACCCGGCATCATGAACGCACGGAGCACCCCGAAAGAACGGGGAGTCATATTTTCCGCTATTTTACCAACGACTCCAACGCGTTTGCCGCGGTTACGGCTGCTGTCAGCATACCCTTTTATGTCAAAATCATGGCAGGAAGCACGTCGGCTCTCCCGCTGCCGCTCATCCTGCTTTACTTTACCGCCTCATCCGCGGTGTTTGTAACGCTCACAACGGTCCTCTTCTTTTTAGGGCCGATGATGGGATATAAAGAACTGTTTTCCGGCCCCGCACTCCACCTGCACTTAACCGGCCCGCTGCTGATGTGCGTAAGCTTCGTTCTCCTGCTGCCGGGTAAGAGAGTCGCGTACGGTTACGTGCCGCTCTGCCTGCTCCCGACCCTGCTCTACGGGATCGTGTACTTTGTCATGGTAGTTGTCAGGGGAAGTGAGAACGGCGGCTGGCCGGATCTGTACAACTTTAACCAAGGCGGCAGAGGGGCGATCTCCTCGGTCGCCATGCTTGCAGGCACTTTCCTGCTCGGAATGCTGCTCTTATTCCTGCGTTCTCTCGCAGGAAGCTGACAGCGGCACAGGGCAGCGCGGACAGATTTCAGAGGAGATTCATGCAGACTACTCCCGAAAAGATCGAGATCGAGATCGTAAGAAGCAGACGCAGAACCTTAAGCCTTGAGATCACGGAAGATCTGAAGGTAAAGATCCGTGCGCCCTACGGCGTGAGCAAACGCAGGATCCGGCAGTTTGCCGCGGACAAGATGGACTGGATCGTAAAAAACATCCAAAAGATGCAGCTGAAGCAGGAAAAGATCAACGCCGTTGAAAAGCTGACAAGGGAAGAACTCGAGCAGCTGGCCGACCGGGCCGGCGAAGTCATCCCCGCGCGGGTGGCTTATTTTGCCAAACAGCTTCAAGTCACCTACGGACGCATCACGATCCGCAACCAGCAGACCAGATGGGGCTCGTGCTCAGCCAAAGGAAATCTGAACTTCAACTGCCTTCTGATGCTGACCCCGCCCGGGATCGTCGATTATATCGTTGTACATGAACTCTGCCACAGACTGGAAATGAATCATTCCAAGCGCTTCTGGGCGCATGTGGCAACACAGATCCCGGATTACCGCTCATGTGAAAAGTGGCTCAAAGAAAACGGCAGCATCATCATGGCCAGAAACCGGTAAAGTGTCCGTCACGCCTTCAGCCGGAAGATCAGCGCAAAGATTGCTAGGATGAAGCATCCGGCAAAGATGATCCCGGTAGCCAGCAGATGCTCTTTTTTCTGCAGATCCAGGATCGCAAAGAATTCGCGCACAAAGCCGTTCGGCCAGAAATACCATTTCGTTCTGCTCGCGATCCCTTCCGCGTCAAGCCCCACTCTCTTGGCAAGAACCCCGCTCCGGAACATATGATAATTGGTCGTTGCAAAGCAGACCTTTGCTTCGGGATTCAGCTCGTCTATGATCTGTTTGGAAAAAAGGAAATTCTCGTAAGTGTTGCGGGAACGCTTCTCCGCATGCACTTCTTCGCTCTCCGCACCATGCGCGAGCAGATACAGTTCCATCGCGGAACCCTCGCTCATGATCTCATCTTCGCCCTGTCCGCCGCTTGGGATATATGTAACCGGCTTCCCGGTCGCGATCTCCTGGTCCCATGCATAACGGATCGCGCGGTTGGTGCGCGCCTTAAGGAGCGGCCGCAGTCCGCCCTTTTTATCGATGGAGCAGCCGAGGATGATGATGAAATCCTTGTCATAGCGCGGCTTCTGTCTGGCCGCCAGATACGCCATCACGACAGTCCCCAGGAAAAAGCATTCAAAATAGCACATCATCAGCAGCAGGAACAGGTTCAGATAGGTATGCAGAGCAACAAAGTACGGATTGCCGAGGATCCCTTCTCTTGTCAGGATCTGTGATTCCACAAGAGATGATGCCGCATGGATCGCAACCGTTCCGCCGATCACAAGGATCCCGAGTACAACGCCTAAGATGTTTTTCAGCCGCAGTCCTTCATGCCGGATCAGCGCCAGATTGCTGATACTGATGATCAGGCAGATCACGGTAAACAGAGGGATCGCAAACACGGAAAAACGTTTCGGGAACCGAACGAATTCGATGAACAGATACCGCAGCGTCAGCTCCTTGGTCTCCATCAGGCAGGATAAGAGATACGAATACAGTGAGAGCATCAGCATGGACAAAAACAGGATCCCCGCAATAAATACCGCGTTCCGGTAATAGTACAGGGATCTGTGAAGGGTCCTCTGCAGCAAAAACTGCATGGCAATGATCATGCCAAGCAGCAGCGCAAAGAATATGTTAAAGATCACAACAACAGTCAATTTACTTCCTCTTTCCCAGCATGGCAACGGCCGCCTCATAGTAGAGCGGTCTGTCCCAGACAAAGCCCTGCACGTAATCGCAGTTCTGCTCACGCAGCATGTCCACCTGCATCTGGGATTCCACGCCTTCCGATATCACTTCGCAGTTCATCAGATGACCCATATAGATCACGACGTTGACAAAATCACGGCTCATTTCGCTGGTCTCGATGTCATCGATCAGGCTCTTGTCGATCTTGAGCAGGTTGATCGGGAGTTTTACGAGCTGTGCCAGTGACGTATATCCGGTACCGAAATCATCCAGTGCGATCTTGACGCCCATCTTGCGAAGCGCGGTGATATTCTGTATTGTCATGGATTCGGATTCCGCAAGCGAATACTCCGTGATCTCAAGCTCGAGCCGGTCTGCCGGGAAACCCGTTTCCTTAAGTACGGCAGCCACCTGATCCGCAAAGTTTTCCCTGGTCATGCTGTTGGCCGAAACGTTGACCGAAAGGGTGATATCCTGCTCATAGCCGCTGATGTATTCGACCATCTCGGTGAGCGCCCGCTTGAGCACATAGGTATCGATCTGAATGATCAGATTGGTCTTCTCCGCAACCGGAATAAAGTCAGCGGGGCTTGCGGTCTTGCCGTTTGGCAGGAGCGTACGCAGAAGCGTTTCAAAGCCGCGCAGCTGTTTGGTCTTCGTTTCATACTGGGGCTGGTACATCAGATAGAAATAATCGCCGGCCAGACATTCCTTGACCAGGCCTTCGATTTCGTTCTGCTTTAAGATCTCCGACCCCATCTCCTCGTTGAACGAGATCAGGGAGTTCGTGTGTGCTTTCATGGCATGGCAGAGCGCGATGTCCGCATATTTGATCAGGCTGTTCGCATCCAGCGCGTCTTCCGGATATCTGGTCGAACCGGCGCAGACTCCGGGGTAACAGTATACGGGAAAATCACCCTCTTCGAGCACGAACTTACCGCCGAAGCGTTCCTTCATGCCTTTACGGAAGGCAGGCATGTCAAAATCAACATCCGCAACAAGCGCATACGCGGAACCGCCGATCTTGCATACCGTTCCGTATCCGTTCACCATCTCCGTCAGATGACGCCCGATCTCCTTCAAAAGTTTTGTTCCCATATCGTAACCGAGGTTATCGTTGATCGCGCGGAAATTGTCGATCCGGAAGTAAATGACAGTGAACGGGCGGCGTGCCGCGATCTTGGCATCAACCGTCTCCAGAAAGCCTCGCATATTGTAAAGGCCCGTCGTATAATCCGTTAAATTTTCCTTTTCCAGAACCCTGAACTGTTTGCTGATGATAAAGATGGCGCCGATCGCCAGAAGCGCGCTGATCATACCCGGAAGCGGGCCGAGGCTGTGCGTGCGCATGATCCCGAGCAGATCGTAGAGCGTGACAATCACCATCAGGCCGAAGGACAGCCTTGCGCCTGTCTTGTAACTGATCAGCGTGATCAGGATACAGCATAAAAACATGATCAGCTGGATCGCTCCGTTTAAGCTGAACACGGGAAGCGACATACCGCCGATCACCAGAGAATACTCCGGCAACAGCAGGTTGTTGCTGAGCACGAGCAGAACAAGCATGCAGACGTTCACCAGCATCAGGATCGTTACGACGGTTTTTTTGTGGGAAATTTTGTTCAGTCTCATATTATTTAGATTATATCATAGGATCGTGATTTTGGGCACGGGAAAAACACATGCCCGCTTTCATCGACAACCGTGCGATTCTATGGTAAAATTTGGGGAGAAAATCGGGATCTTAAGACACATCGGAGGGCACATCATGAAGAAGGCAAATGTCCCGAACAAAACTGCGGGGATCATTCTGACGGCAGCCGTGATCACGGGTCTTTTTACGGCGGTTTATAAACCCGTGCAGTCTTATGCCGCACAGAATACCGAGCCCGCAGGTTCTCTGCAGGCGCAGGAAGAAGCCGCTTACGGCGGAAGCCTTGCGGTCACCGGCCAGTTTGCAAACATCGGCTATTCCACCGAACTCTACAATGCATCAAACGGACTTCCCACTTCCGACGCCAACTGCATCTATGCGACGCGTGACGGTTATATCTGGATCGGCGGCTACAGCGGTATCATCCGCTATGACGGCATCAATTTCGAGCGTCAGCCTTCCTCCACGGGCATGACCAACGGCAAGGCCTTTTTCGAAGACGCTGACGGACGCCTCTGGATCGGTACGAACGATAACGGCATCGTGATGCGGGATCCCGATGGTACGGCAACACATTTTACCTATAAAGACGGTCTCCCCTCTTCCACGATCCGCGCCTTCGCGCAGAGCAATGACGGGACCGTTTATGCCGGTACCACCAACGGTATCTCCTATATAGATAAGGATATGGTGCTCCGCAATCTGGATCATTCCCAACTCAACAAAGCCTATATCATCAAGCTCACCGCCGACTCCGAAGGAACCGTTTACGGCAATACCAGGAGCGGTGATGCCTTCTGTATTTCAGGCGGGAAAGTCACGGGCTATTTTCACGGCGAAGACCTTGGGATCGGCAAGATCACAACGATCTTAGCGGACCCTTCCTCCGCGGGCCATGTCTATCTCGGAACCGATTCTGACAAGATCTATTACGGCAGCTGTTCCGATAACTTAAGCAACTTAACGGCGATCGATGTCTCTCCCATCAGCAACGTCAACTGGATCGATCTTTCAGGGAACCGGATCTGGCTTCTTTGCGATACGATGATCGGATATCTGGATGAGAACCACAAAGTGCAGGTCCTTGACAACGTTCCGTTTAACAGCGGGATCGAGACGATGGCGGAAGATTATCAGGGCAACCTCTGGTTCACGTCATCAAGACAGGGCGTAATGAAGATCGTGGCCAGCAGTTTCCTGGATGTAACGGAAGCCGCGGGACTGACTCCGGAAGTCGTCAACAGTACCTGCCTGCACAACGGACTGCTCTACATCGGAACGGACAAAGGCCTGCAGGTCACGGATGCGGATAACCGTCCCGTGAGTGATCCGCTGCAGGATTATCTCGGCTCGGCGCGGATCCGCTGCCTGATGGAGGATCATGACCACAACCTCTGGGTGTCCACTTATACGGAAGGACTCGGACTCGTCCGCTGCAGCTCGACGGGCCGGATCACTTCCTACACCGAAGCGGACGGCATGCCCAACAACGCGATCCGCTGCACGCTCGAGAGCGCGGATCACACGATCCTGGTCTGCTCGGGCGGCGGCCTTACCATGATCAAAGACGGCAAGATCGCGCGTACGGTCGGTGAGAATTCCGGGATCAGCAACACGGTCTTTCTGACCGTGGCAGAGGATACGGACGGCAAGATCTATGTCGGAACGGACGGTGACGGCATCTATATCATCGACGGCAACCGGATCAAAAAACTCGGGCGTGATGACGGTCTGACCAGCGACGTGATCCTGCGCATCAAGCGGGACGATGCGCGCGGCGTGCTCTGGATCGTCACCTCCAACTCGATCGAATATTTAAAGGACGGCGTTCTGACCACCGTTGAGAATTTCCCCTATACCAATAACTATGATATCTACTACGACGATCACGGCAATCTCTGGATCCTCGCTTCCTACGGGATCTACTGCGTGAAGGCCGATGACCTGATCGCAAACGGGACTTTTGAATACCGGCTCTATGACACCGCAAAGGGTCTGCCGAGCGTTCCGACCGGCAACGCGTTCAGCGAACTGGATGAGAACGGCAATCTCTACATCTCCGGCAGAAGCGGGGTCAGCAAAGTCAATATCAATCATTTTCATGCGCAGTCCGGACATATCCGTGTTGGGATCAAATCCGTGCTCTGCAACGAGGAAGAGATCCTGCCGGATGAGAGCGGCACCTATACGATCCCGGCTGTTGCGGGCCGTATCCAGATCAACCCGGCGATCTTAAACTACATGCTTTCCAATCCGGTCATCCGCGCCTATCTGGACGGGGATGTGAACGGCGGGATCACAATGCCGCAGAACAGCCTCTCGGCGCTCGAATATACGGGACTTTCCTACGGCAATTACACGCTCCACATCCAGATCATGGATGAGAACGGGCAGGAAGTGTTGCAGGACGATACCT
>JAGCXZ010000072.1 GCA_017961065.1 Lachnospiraceae bacterium | reverse complement strand
GTAACGGACACGATCTCCGCAAGCATCGCCGGCACATCGTAGACCGTATTCACAAGTGCCATCTCGCCGGATTCGATCTTGGAAAAATCAAGCAGCTGGTTGATCAGTTCCAACAGCGTTGATGCACTGCTCTGGATTGATTTTGCATATCCTGTCAGGCGCGGCTCCTTGTAGTCGCGCAGGATCACCTCGTTAAGCCCTAAGATCGCATGGATCGGCGTACGGATCTCGTGCGAAACGTTGGCCAGAAATGTGGACTTGGCCTCGTTGGCACTCTCCGCCTGCCTGGACAGTTCCTCCATCTTATCCGTGCGGCCTTTGCGCTCCGTCACATCAAAGAATACAACCGCGTATCCGGTCCGGATGTTGCCGCTCTCGATCGGATTCACATGCACATCATAGAAACGATCTGCGATCGATGTCTCCGTTCTGCCGCCCTGTCTGATCGTGCCGATGAAATCAGGATCCTTGATCAGGTCTCCGCTTGCAAGGCCCTGCAAAAACGGCAGCGTCTTTCTGGCGCTTTCGTTAGCTTCTTCGATCCTGAAGTCCGCATCCACGATCACGACCGCATCATCGAGTTTTTCCAGCAGTTCCTCATGCGCGGTCTCAACCATGTCGAAGAGATGATTTTTCAAAATCGCGATGCCGAATGCACCGGCTGAAAACGCGATCGCGGCCGGCGTCGGATCATAGCCGCCGAGCACATCGCAGACATGGAGCAGATGTCCCGCGATCGGAATGAAAGACGCGATCAGTAAGATCTTGGCATTCCTGCGCAGGTCCTTCTGGATCGTCATCGTAAGTCTTCTTAACATCAGTACCATGCAGCCGATCGTCTCGGAATAAACGATCACAGCAAAGAGCAGGTACATGGACCCTTTGCCGAGAACAACATGCGGGAACAGACCGTCCGAAACAAATTCGGCCGACGTGTAGTAAAGCGTGTTGTCCGGGAACGTAAAGAGACAGAACAGCATGAAGAAACTGGCCAGGAACGGAAGCGCCAGCAGTTTCTTCGATACCTTGATCCTGTTGTATTCAAGTGCGAACAGCAGATTGAAATGTCCGACAAAGGCTGCGCCCAGATATTCCATCCGGATCGCATAGAGTGCGCCGTTCAGATCCGCGGCATATAATTCCATCAAAAAACCCACATTCTGAACGACCGCGCATACGGCGATCATCAGCATGTGCTTAACCAGCTTTGTCTCCTTCTGCTGATACATCATGAAGAAGCAGACACCGCAAAGCAGGATTGCCACTATTTGAATAATGACCAGAAAGTGATACATGCTCTGCCCTTTCTACTGTCATGATCTGAATGGTTCTTAAAAGAATAATAAGTGCGACCCAGGCTGTAAGCCGGGTTCTGTAAGACGTTACGTCCTGACAATCATCTATCTCGGATCATCGTTACCGATGATCTCCAGCGACCTACCTGAGGGCACGACGGGCAGCCGTATCGCTCTCTGTTTGGTCTTGCTTCGGATGGGGTTTACATGTGCCCCTGCCGTTACCGGCAGGGCGGTAGTCTCTTACACTGCCTTTCCACCTTTTCCCTTGCGGGTAGTTTATTTCTGTTGCACTGGCCTTGGAGTCGCCTCCACCGGACGTTATCCGGCATCCTGCCCTGTGAAGCCCGGACTTTCCTCGGCAAAAGCCGCGATTGTCCGCCTGAGTCGCAGTTTATCGTACATCGCTGCGCGATGTGCGATGGTAACGAAGCGCCATTCGCAGCCTGCTGCGAATTCTTATGCGCTGAGTCCTTATTATACCGGAAAGATGCTTCCCCCTACAAACTCCCTTACGAGGGAGTTGTTGGGGATGTGTTCGGTTGTTACTGCGAGGAAGTACTCGAGGAATTTCAGCAGCCTCTTGGCTTCCTGATACTGCGGCTCGTCCTTTTCGATCGAGAACAGCAGCGATTCCGCATAGGGTTTGAGCACCGCAAGCTCATAAACCAGCGCGGAATTGAACATCGCATCCGCCTCTTCCTGGAACGGGAAGATGTTTTCCTCTTCGCCTCTTCTGACGGAATCCCACATGCCGAGCGTTCTCTGCGCGCTCGCGCCTCTGGTACGGAAATCCCTGACAAGACGGCGCAGCAGTCTGCAGTCCGTCGTAGCGATCCGGTTGTGCTCATCCACGTTCAGCGATGTCAGCGCACTGATGTAGATCTTGAACTTGGATTCCGCGGGCAGTGCATAGGACATCTTCTCGTTCAGTCCGTGGATACCCTCGATCACGAGCAGATCGTTGGCGTTCAGCCGCATGTATTGCCCTTTGTATTCGCGTTTTCCGGTCACGAAGTTAAACTCCGGCAGTTCCACGGTCTCACCCGCGAGCAGTGCCGTCATGTCACGGTTAAAGCCTTCCACATCGATCGCGCCCAGGCACTCGAAGTTGTAGTCGCCGTTCTCATCCTTCGGCGTATGTTCCCTGTCAACAAAGTAATTGTCCAGAGCGATCGGATGCGGGATCTTGCCCAACGCGCGCAGCTGTACGGACAGTCTGTGCGAGAAGGATGTCTTACCCGAAGAAGACGGTCC
>JAGCXZ010000071.1 GCA_017961065.1 Lachnospiraceae bacterium | reverse complement strand
CTTCATCCTGATTTTCGGATATGTTCTCTCTGTACTCTTCGAGTGCGTCGAGCGCCTGGAACAGAATGTCGACCATATGTCCGTCAACCTTGATCTTTCCGTTGCGCACTTCAGAGAACACATTCTCCATGTCATGTGTCAGCGTCTGCATGCGTTTGTAGCCCATCGTTCCGGCCATACCCTTTAAGGAATGCGCCGCACGGAAGATCTCGTTGATCGTATCTTCATTCTCGGGCTCATTCTCCAGGATCATCAGCTGGTCGCTTAATGACTGTAAATGCTCACTTGTCTCGTCCAGAAAGATCTCTAAATATTGGCTTACATCCATATTCACTGTACCCCCACTTCTTTAATAATCTGCTCAGCAACTTCATCGAGCGGTACGATATTGTTGACCAGTCCTGTCTGTACGATGCTCCGCGGCATTCCGTAAACCGTACATGTGTCCTCATTCTGTGCGATCACATGGATCTTTTTGGATTTGGACAGGTTTTTGATGCCTTCGGTGCCATCCGATCCCATACCGGTCATAACCACACAGACAACTTCATCAAAACCGGAATCGATCAGCGATTCGAACATGTAGTTGGCGCAGGGTTTCACGCCTTCTCTCGAGGGCTCATCCGTACACTGGATGTAATAGGCACCGTTTTTGAAAACCGCCTTCATGTGCTTGCCGCCCTGGGCAATATACACATGACCCTTTTCGAGTTTCATGTTCTCTTTGACTTCTTCCACAGCGATCTCGCTCTGTTCGTTCAAGTGCTCCGCAAGCGACAGCGTGAATCCTTTCGGCATGTGCTGCACCAGAAGGACCGGTGCGAAAAGGTCACGCGGCAGTTTCGGGATCACCTGCTGCAGGGCCTTGGGCCCGCCGGTGGAACTTGCGATGGCAACGATCTTCTTGCCGCTTCCCTTCGGATAAGAAGGTCTCTTTACTCTGGGAGCTGCCGGCTGTGCGGGCTGTGCACCTGCCGGTTTCTGGGTATGGATGTTGACATCATACCTGGCTTCGAAGGTTTTGTGCTCCGGTGCGGAAGCCGGTCTCGGTTTCCTGACAGCCGCCGGATTCGCATTGGATACGATCCAGAGCAGTTCCAGGAATCTGGCCCGGAATTCGGCATTTCTGGTGTCCGCTACATTCTCGGGCTTGGTGATAAAATCAATGGCTCCCAGTTCGAGTGCCGTCAGTGTCTCACGCGCGCCCTCCCGGGTTGTCGTGGATGCCATCAGAACGTTCGCACGCACATTACTCTTCTGCATTTCTTCCAGCATCTGCAATCCGGTCATCTGCGGCATATACACATCCAGCACGACCGCATCGTAGTTTCCGGTCACAATGCGTTTGAAGCCCTCTGCACCGTTCGCTGCCACATCGCTGACTTCGAATCTGTCGTCTGTGACTATTATATCATGCCACATCCTTCTCATGAGTGCAGAGTCATCAACTATGAGTATTTTTTTCTTCATAAGTAGTTAGTCCTTTGTCTGTGTCTGTTTTTTCTTTCCTCTTCGAAGATATAACGGATGATGCTCTCTCTGTCATCATTCAGAATATTCACGAACTGGATGCGGTGCTCGTACTCATCTTCCCGGTTTTCGATCCGTTCCGAAAGAAGTACTTTTCCGATCAGCTTATATTCATTCAGTGACCCGCTGACATACAGGGAAAAGACAAACTGAATGTTGGTACCCTGCGGATACCGTACTTTTGAGATAAACCTTGCGCCGCCGCCGGAGATATCCACCATAACGCCGTTGTTGAACGTGATGTCCGTATCGACAAAGCGGACATGCTCATTCAGGATATTGACGTCGTTTTCCGTGACAGCCCTGGATTTCATCTCGAGCACACAGTTCAGACGGTAGTACTCTCTGCGCTGATACTTGCGAAGGTCCGTCGTCAGTTCCATCACCAGCACAAAAACATTGTCGCTCTTGTAGCGGTCGATAATCCTGCCGAGGCACTGGTACAGACCGGTCTGCGTATAGAAGCAGACATTGTATTCCCCGTCCACCGGAAGCAGTATGACTTTCCCCTGCTCCATCGGCATGGCGATCTTGATCTGATCCTCGGATACAATGTCGTATACCTGACTTCTGTAGCTCTTCTTCCCCTCGTTCGGATTCAGCAGCAGTTCCTCATTCATTCCCTCGATGGTCTCGAGATCCAGCTTGTCTCCGATACTTACATACTTTGATAGCATAACCTCACCTCGTGATGTATATTTCGCCGGCCAGGGCGCCATATGCGCTTCTGCCGTTCAATATCAGCGTGTATTACCTCTTACAATGTTTGCAAAGAACCCGGCCATTCCGTACTTTCTGAACACGGGATCGTTGCTTCCGTTCATCAGCGTCACGGCCAGATCGCGGAACGCGATACTCGACTTCGCGTTCGGATTCTCGATCGAGATCGGCGTCTGCTGCATGACGGCTTTCAACAGCTGCGGATCCTCCGGGATCACACCGACAAATGAGATCGGGATCTTCAGATACCGGCTGACCACGGCGTTGAGCTTGGAAAACAGCTGCTTGCCTTCGTCGAAATTCGCCACCTTGTTCGTCACGACCTTGATCTTGGTCATCTCGCGGTTAAACCGCGGGTGACGGTTCAATGCCTTTAAGAGCGAATAGGAATCCGTGATGCTGGTGGGTTCCGGTGTGGTGACCAAAAGCACTTCTCCGCTTGCGACCAGAAACTCTATGACCGCATCGGAAATTCCCGCTCCCGTATCGATAATGATCACATCGGCAAGCATATCCAGTTCCGCCAGGTTCTGGATCAGATAATTGATGTAATCCCTGCCCAGATTGGACAGACCGGCAATGCCCGATCCGCCCGAAATGAAACCGATGTCCATCGGCCCCATCGTGATGATCTCGCGGATGTTCCTGCCCTGATAGATCAGATCGCTCAGGTTGTGTTTGGGAACCGCGCCGAACATGACCTCAATATTGGCCAGTCCGAAATCCGCATCAAAGATCAGTACGCGCTGCCCCATCTTTCTGAGCTGCACGGCCAGATTGATCGATACGTTGGATTTGCCGACCCCGCCTTTTCCGCTCGTCACCGTGATCACTCTTGCCGTCGGGCGCTGCTTGGGGGCGCGGTTCTTGATGATATTGCGTAACTGTTCCGCCTGGTCCATATCATCTGCCTCCCAAAAGCTGCTTTACGGTGCTTTGCGGACTGAACGCCTCGATATCATCCGGGACATTCTGGCCGCAGGTAACATAGGACAGACCGGCACCGGTATGCAGACGCAGGTTGAACAGGTTACCCAGAGTCGTTGTCTCATCCAGTTTGGTAAAGATCAGTTTATAATCTGACAGCTGCGCATATGCGTCCGCAATGCTCAGCAGATCCCTGTATTTCGTCGTTGCGGATACAACCAGAAAGACTTCCTTTTCGACCGTATCCTCGATGCAGTTGATGAACTGCAGCATGCTGTTCTTCTGCACCGCGTTCGTATGGGAATGTCCGGCCGTATCGACCAGAATGTAGTCCGCGTCCTTATAATCGGAGACAGCCGTCACCATCTCATCACAGGTATAGATCACGCGGAACGGCGTATCCAGAATGTTCGCATAGGTGCGGAGCTGATCCGCCGCGGCGATCCTGTATGTATCCGTTGTCAGAAGCACGACTTTCTTCTTGTCATTAACGCTCAGTTTGGATGCGATCTTTGCGATCGTGGTCGTCTTGCCGACACCCGTGGGGCCGACAAAATAGATCAGTTTCGTTCCGTGCTCCGCTTCGGAGATCCCGGCCGGCTGTCCGAACATCAGGATCATCTTCTGATAGATAATGGAAAGAACGGCATCGATCGAAGTCTTCTGCGTTTTTACCCGCTCGACTTCATCCAGCAGCTCGTTGACGTATTTCTCGTCCACCTCATTGTCGATCAGGGTGTTGTAGATCAGTTTCATGAATTCGACATGATGATCCTCACCCGTCTCAAAGGATTCTGCTTCCTTCTCGTCTTCCGCCGCTTCCTTGACCAGCTGCTTTTCAATGAGCGTATGCAGGCTTTCCAGTTTTTCCTCGATCACCTTGTCCTTCTGATCGTCTTTGGGCGGATCCGGAATGACCTGGGGCATAACGGGTTTGAGCACCGGTTTTAATGCCGGGCGCTCTTTTTCCTTTTCTTCCTCCTGCGCGGCAGTCACCTCAACGAGGGGCTTGCGCAGGAACGAAAACAGGCCTTTGCGTTTCACGTTCTTTATGTTCAGGATCGTCACGTCATTGCCGAGTTCCTTTTTGGCAAGTGCCTGTGCCTCTTCTTCAGTTTTTCCCTGAAACTTCTTAATTATCATTGATTGTCACCATTCCGACTGACTGCAGTTCCACATTGGAATCGATCTCATTGTAGGAAACGACGATCAGATCCTTGAAATAATCTTCCGTCAGTTTCTTAAAGTACATACGCACGATCGGCGAAGTAATGATGATCGGATTCTTGCCGAGGTTTTCCAGTTTGCCGATCTCGGTTTCCGTGGACTTGATGATCGCTTTGGTCCGCTCCGGATCCAAGGTCAGGTACGCGCCCTGTTCCGTCTGCTTGACGCTGTTCATAATCTCCTGCTCGATCTTGGGATCCAGCGTCACAACACTGGTAGGCTCGTTCGCAGGAAAATACTTGGCCGAGATCGCCCTGCGCAGGCTCTGTCTGACATATTCCGTCAGCACGTCCGTGTCTCTCGTGACCGTGGCATGATCCGCAAGTGTTTCAAAGATCGTCAGCAGATCGCGGATCGAGATGCCCTCACGCAGCAGATTCTGCAATACTTTCTGCACTTCGCCGATCCCGAGGATCTTGGGGATCAGTTCGTCGACAAGCGAAGGGTTTGTCTCCTTGATGTTGTTGACCAGATTCTGTACATCCTGTCTGGACAGCAGTTCCGCGATGAACTGGCGGATCACTTCCGTTAAGTGCGTCGCAATGATCGACGGCGGATCCACGACCGTATAGCCGAGAGACTCCGCACGTTCGCGCTGCGATTCGGTGATCCAGAGAGCCGGTAAGTGGAACGAAGGTTCGTAGGTCGGAATACCGGAGATCTCCTCTTCCACAAATCCGGGGTTCATTGCCATATAGTGATCAAACAGGATCTCGCCTTCGGAAACCTGTATGCCTTTGATCTTGATGATATACTGGTTCGGGTTCAGCTGGATGTTATCACGCAACCGGATGATCGGCACGACGGTACCGAGTTCGAGCGCAACCTGTCTTCTGATCATGACAACGCGGTCTAACAGGTCACCGCCCTGATTGACATCCGCAAGCGGGATGATACCGTAACCGAATTCCAGCTCGATCGGGTCGACCTGCAGGAGCGAGGCGACATTCTCCGGTTTCCGGATCTCCTCCGCAGCCTCTTCGTCCTGGTCGACAGCACTCTCCACTTTGCTGACTTCGATCGTATTTGCGATCACGCGTCCGACGATGATGAAGATCATGCCCAGTGCAAGGAACAGGATCACATTCAGCGGTGTGAAGATACCGAGGAAACAGATCGTTCCACCCACAAAGTAAAGGACCTTGGGGATCCCGAACAACTGGCTGACCAGCACGCGTCCGAAGTCCGCCTCCTTGGAACCCTTTGTTACAAGGATACCGGTGGAAAGCGAGATCAGAAGGGACGGGATCTGGCTGACAAGTCCGTCACCGATCGTAAGGATCGTGTATTTCGAAAGTGCATCGGAGAGTTCCAGGCCGTTACGGAGCATACCCATGGCCAGACCGCCGATGATGTTGATGGCTGTCAGGATCAGGCCGGCAGTCGCGTCTCCTTTTACGTACTTCACGGCACCATCCATGGAACCGAAGAAGCTTGCTTCCTGCTGGATCTTGTCACGGCGGAGCTTTGCTTCCGCGTCATCGATCGCGCCTGTATTTAAATCCGCATCGATCGCCATCTGCTTACCGGGCATGGCATCGAGCGTGAATCTTGCCGTTACTTCCGCTACTCTTTCCGAACCTTTGTTGATGACCATGAACTGGATGATGATCAGGATGATGAAAATGATCGATCCGATGATCAGGTCGCCGCCGCCAACGAAATTACCGAATGTTTCAACAACGTTTCCGGGGGATCCCGTAGCAAGGATCAGACGCGTACTCGACACGTTCAGCGAAAGCCGGAAGATCGTTGTGAACAGAAGGATCGTCGGGTAGAACGACATGTCCAGCACTTCTTTGGAGAACATCGTATTGAACAGGATGGCAAACGCGACGGAAATATTGATCGCCAGTAAAACGTCCAGCAATCCCGAAGGAATCGGTATGATCAGAAATACAAATGCGGAAAGCAAATACAGGGCCACGCCCAGATCCGCTTTTCCAAACTTCATATTGTCTGCCTCCTTTCCGATCCTTTTATTTTACCGTTCATCCGTAAACGTTTATGCCAGATGTCTCCTGTTATAGATGACAGCTAAGATCTCCGCTACCGTGGAATACAGTTCGGGCGGGATCTGCGCGCCAAGCTCCACATTGTAGTAGAGCATTCTGGCGAGCGGCTTGTTCTCCACAACATCCACATCATTTGCGTAAGCTTCTTCCCTGATGCGCATGGCCAGAAAATCTTCACCTTTTGCGACCACAAAAGGCGCATCGAATTTATCCGGATCGTATTTCAGCGCGACAGCAAAATGCGTCGGGTTCGTGATAACGACATCGGCCTGCGGAACGGCAGCCATCATACGGCGTCTGCTGGCCTCACGCATCCTTGCCTTCTGTCTGCTCTTGATCTCGGGGTCTCCTTCTGCGTTCTTCCACTCATCCTTGACTTCCTGCTTGGTCATCTTCATGTCTTCTTTGAACTTCCACTTCTGATAACCGTAATCGGCAAGCCCGATGATCGCATAAAACGCGGAGATCTTGAGGCCGAGATTGATCGCCATGCCGCCGAAAGTCTGGATGGCGTCGATCAGTTTCATATCGTAGAGCAGGAACAGCACGCCGATCTGCTCGGAAAGCGTGGAATAGACCACATAACCGATCATCGCAAGCTTAATGAGCGATTTCAGCAGTTCCACGAGTTTGTCTTTGGAAAAGATCCGCTTTACGCCCTTGATCGGGTTCAGTTTCGATCCCTTCGGCTTGAGCGGCTTAGCAGTCGGTTTCCATTTTACCTGAACCAGTTCAATGACAAATCCGGCCACAAGACCGATACCCATGATCGGAAGCAGGATCAGGATGATACGCAGCAACGCCGTGTTCAGCAGAATGCAGAAATCACGTACATTGATCTTGCCTTCGATGAGTTTCGTGTAATCCGCGATCTGCGAATACATGTAGCTGAAGTTTTCAATGAACTGACGGCCCATGGAACCGGCCCAGATCTTCAATGTAATAAACAGCGCCAGAAGTCCAATGGCAGTGCTGATTTCCTTACTCTTGGCAACCTGCCCTTCTTTTCTGGCATCGGATAACTTTTTGTCGGTTGCCGGTTCGGTCTTTTCCCCGCCCGGTCCTTCTTTTGCGAACCACTGCAGATCGTAACGCAAAAGGTATAACTCTTCCCTCATCATCATCTACCGAATTGACTCGACCATCGCGGTCACCATCACCCTCATTTCCCTGCAGATATATTCCGAAACACTGGGCAGCACCCCGATCGTAACCATCAGGATCGTCAGACCCACCAGGATCTTGATCTGGATACCGACCGAGAACATGTTGATCTGCGGCGCGGACTTTGCAAGGATCCCGAGCACCGCATTCAATATCATGATCGCGGCCACAACCGGAAGACAGATCTGAAAAGCGATCAGCAGATAATCCTCTAAGAACGTGGTCACCGTCGTCATGATCTTATCGGAACTGAACTTTGCCCCGCCGATCGGGATCAGCGTATAGGTCTCAACCATGGCACGCAGGAAGAAGTGATGCAAATAGGTGACCATCATGATCAAGAGCGTCGCGTACTGGTAAAGCGTTCCGGTAAAACCGGTGCTCTCATTGGTCATCGGGTCAAACAGCTGGACCATGGAAAGGCCCATCTCCATATCCGCGATCCTTCCCGCAAACATTACGATCATCGTGCAGATATTGGCGCCAAACCCGATGATCAGACCGGCGATCGCCTCCTTTATGATCAGCGTGGAATAGCCGAGCACCGTACTGTAGGCCGGCATCACATGCCCGGGCGTGATATGGTAGACGACCAGTGCCAGGAAAATGGCGAATGTGGCTTTGATCTGTCTCGGAACGCCCTGCATTGAGAAAAAAGGCGCTGCCACGATGAAACTGGCCATACGCACAAGCACAAGCAGAAAATATTCCAGATCGCTGTATGTAAAGGAATGATCGAGCATGTCAGTTACCGCGTGTAAAGGGCAAAATTACTCCAGAGCTGCTCCATAAACGAAATAATATTGTTGAGCATCCAATGGCCCAGAAGCATCAGGGTCAGGAAGATCGACAGGATCTTCGGGACAAAAGTCAGCGTCTGCTCCTGGATCGATGTCACCGTCTGGAAGATACTGATCGTAAGTCCCACGACCAGCGAGATCAAGAGCATCGGTGCACCCGTGATAATGATCGTATATAAAGCGTTTCTGACAATTTCTGTTACGGTATCGACAGTCATCCGGTGCTCCTTTCAGCGTCGTCAGTAGAATGTTTTTACAAGGTTGCCGATCACAAGGTTCCAGCCGTCCGCAAGGACAAAGAGTAAGATCTTGAACGGCATGGAGATCGTTGTCGGCGGCAGCATCATCATACCCATGGACATCAGCGTCGATGCGGTTACCATATCGATGATGATGAACGGGATATAGAGCAGGAAACCGATAATGAAGGCGGTGCGCAGTTCGCTGATCATGAAGCTCGGGATCAGTACGCGCGTCGGGATATCATCCACGCTCGCTACTGTCTCGATCCCTTCGATATCCATGAACAGTCTGACATCCTTGGACTGTGTCTGGCCGTACATGAACTCCCTGAGCGGATCGAGCGCGGCATCGAAGAATTCCTGCTGCGTCATCTCTCCCGCCTCAAACGGCTGGATCGCGTTCTCGTTGATCTGCGTCATGACGGGATTCATAATAAAAAATGTCAGAAACAGCGATAGACCGATCAGCACGATATTCGGAGGTGCTGATTGCGTACCAAGCGCTGATCTGACAAAATGCATTACAACGATGATGCGGGTAAAACTCGTCATCATCACAAGGAGCGTCGGCGCGAGTGCAACCAGTGTCAGCGTGATCAGGATCCTTAAGGTTCCGGATACATTGCCTTCGCCATCTCGATATGTGATCGAAAGATTATTCGAAACATTCAATTCACGGAGGTCTTCCGCTGTTTCTGCCGTTCCCGGATCATTGACGATCGTACGGTTCTCGTTAGGAGAATCCTCGGTGATCCCGATCGCATCAAAACCTGTGGCATACACCTTTACAGGCGCAGCCAGAAGCACGATTCCAAGGACCATTACGGCAGGAAACAGCCATTTGAATCCCCTACCGAAAGTGATCCTACTCATGGCCGTTGCCCCGTTTGCTTATCCGCTCTTTTGCTTTCTGATATAGTCTTGAAAAATTATCCTGTATGCCGGCTTTGACGGACAGATCCAGATCGTCTGCATTGAGTTCGGTAAGATACGTGATGTCTTCTTTACCGATTCCGATCAGAAAATAGCGGGAGCCGACTTTGATGATCTGGAGGTACTTGTTATTCGTGACCTTGCTGGTCTCGATCACCTCGAAGTTCCTGTTGCCGGGTTGCATCTTCTGAAAGGCGCCGACCCATCTGACCGTGAAATAGGTAAGCGCAACCACAAAAACAAACACCAAAAGTGCAGTCAAAAACTGCACAATGGAATTCGTCCCGCCGGTTTGAACAAACAATGCCACGCGGATCAGCCTACGACTTTTTTAACAGCCTCGATGACACGGTCTGCCTGGAAAGGTTTCACGATAAAGTCTTTCGCGCCCGCCTGAATGGACTCGATAACCATGGCTTGCTGACCCATAGCGGAGCACATGATAACAAGCGCGCCCGCGTCTGTCTCTTTGATCTTCTTGAGAGCCTGAATACCGTCCATTTCCGGCATGGTGATATCCATGAGAACCAGATCCGGTTTCAGTTCGTTGTACTTCTCAACTGCTCTTGCGCCGTTTTCAGCCTCTCCTGCAACATTGTAGCCGTTCTTTGTGAGAATGTCCTTGATCATCATTCTCATGAATGCTGCATCGTCACAAATTAAGATGTTTTTTGCCATTTTCTCTTTCTCCTATGCTTTATTTTAAGATTTCCGTTACTCTGACGCCGAAATTTTCTTCGATGACTACTACTTCGCCTTTTGCTACCAGTTTGCCGTTGACCAGAACGTCGACCGGTTCTCCGGCAATCTTGTTCAGCTCGATGATCGTACCAGGTGCAAAATCAAGGATGTCGCTGATCGCCTTGCTGGTCCTGCCAAGTTCTACCGTCACGTCAAGCGGCACGTCCTTGATCAGGGTGATGTTCTCCTGCGTCTGCATCGCGGCCACGTCGCCCGAGAAAGCCTGGAACGATGCCGGCTGGATGTTGATGTTAGGCATGGGCTGCATGTTCATCGGTGCTCCCATACCCATCGGTGCACCCATTCCCATCGGAGCTCCCATTCCCATCGGAGTTCCCATTCCCATCGGGGCTCCCATGCCCATCGGTGCTCCCATATCCGGCGCAGGTGCCGCAGGGGCCGGTGGCGGTTCCGGTGCCGACAATGCCGGTGCCGGTTCCGGTTCCTGGTTGTCCATAAAGTAATCGTAAAGCGATTTCGCAAACTCGAGCGGATAAAGCTGCATGATCTTCGAGTCTACCAGATCGCCGATCTGCATACGGAATGTGATCTTTACAAAGTTACCGGCCAGGAATGACGAGATGTCCGATCCGTTCTGCATCATCTCCGTCGTGAGGAGTACGCTCTCCGGCGGTGAGATGTCGATCATCCTTCCGAGCATGGATGAAAGGGATGTTGCCGCGCTTCCCATCATCTGGTTCATGGCCTCGGAGATCGCGCTCAGGTGAAGTTCCCCGAGTTCACCGTCTGTATTGGTACCGTCGCCGCCCATCATCAGATCGGTGATGACTTTGACGTCCGCTTCCTTCAGGATCAGGATGTTCGTTCCTTCCAGACCGACGGTGTACTGGATCTTGATGAAGACACATGGCCGTTCATAGTCCTCGATCACGTCATTCCATGTCGCCATGGTAACGACCGGAGTCGTAATATTAACTTTTCGGTTAACCAAGGAATAAAGTGTTGTTGCCGATGTCCCCATGCTGATATTGGCAACTTCGCCGACGGCATCTTTTTCGTCATCGGTCAGAACATCACCGCCTGACGCCGCAGCACCGTCGGAAGCAGGGGTGCTATCCTCGGCTGGCGCATCGGCCGGCGCATCAGCATCGGATGAATCCTGGACATCGCTCATGCCGTTAAGAAGGGCATTGATCTCGTCCTGGGACAGCATTCCTCCGTCCATCCACTATTCCTCCTCTCTCAGTATTGTTGTAACCCTGACCGCATACGACTCCTTCGAGGAACCCGGTAGGGCTTTGAATTTCTTCAGATTGCCGACAAAGATATCAAGTTCCTGACCGACTTTGGAGTTCAGCTTGATGATATCTCCGTTCTGCAGACCGACAAAATCGTTGACGGTAACAACGCTTCTGCCGAGGACCGCGCGGATCGGCATTTCCACACGACGTACGATGGTCTCGATATGATCCTCGTAGTTCTCTTCTTCGTTCTCCTTCATTGTCGAGAACCAGTACTTCGTGTTCAGTTTATCCATGACAGTCTCCAGCGTAAAATACGGGAGACACATATTCATCAGACCTTCCACATCGCCGATCTTGACATTGATCGTAACGATGGCGATCATATCCGACGGAGCGATGATCTGCGCGAACTGCGGGTTGGTCTCAATCCTCTCGAGGATCGGATTGACCTCCACAACGTTCTTCCACGGTTCGCGAAGGAGCTGTACGCAGATCGACATGATCTTATCGACGATGGATCTTTCGATCTCGGAAAAATCACGGCTCTTCTCCAACGGATTCCCGGGGCCGCCCAGCATCCTGTCGATCATGGCGAAACCGAGGTTCGCCGCCATCTCCAACATGATATTTCCGTTCAGCGGTTCGAAGTTTACAACGGCCAGCAGTACCGGGTTGGCAAGCGCCGTCGAGAATTCCGAAAAAGTACAGGTCTCCGAGTTCACGACACTGACCTGGATGTTCTTACGCAGATACACCGGCAGGTTCGTGGAAAGCAGTCGGCCGTAGTGTTCAAATATGATCTCAAGTGTGCGCAGATGCTCTTTGGAGAATTTAGCCGGCCGCCTGAAATCGTAGTTCTTGGTGACCTTCTCCTCGGCATTGCTCATCTCCTCCGCATCAAGTTCGCCTGAGCTTAACGCTTGAAGCAGACTGTCTATCTCATTTTGCGAGAGCACCTCGCCCATTAAGCTCACCTCGCTTTATTGTGGATTTATTTCAGCAGGATTACTGGAACTTAATGTCTCTAAAGTACGCTTCGTAAATAAACTGAGAGTTAAACAGCGCCTGGACACGCCGCAGGATATCTTCCTGCATGCCTTCGCGGTCAGCCATGGCCTCTTCCTTGGTACGGCTTCCGACCGCATCGATGATCTCGCTCTTGATCTTGCTCTCCTTCTCGGTGAGCATCGGCTGGTACGTTTCGTAATCCGGATCCTGCTTGTTCAGGGAAAACGAAACGGATACAAGTGCATAGTGTTCTGTTCCGTCCGCACTCGGCTTCAGCGCGATCGTCATGGCGTCCTCGATGTTGTAAACGGCCGTATCCGCGATGTTGATCTGCGTGCTCTCCTCCGTTGCTTCTTCCGGTTTGGAAAGATCGAGGGAAAGCGCAGCCGCGATGTCATCTACGAGCGCCACGGTTTTCTTGTTGGCTGATACCAGCGAGAACATCGTGATCCCGGTCAGGATCAGATTGACGAACAGTAATGCTAGTATCAGGATCGTCAGTAGGTTTTTCTTCATCTTAAAGGCTCCTGTCTATGCACGAACTAGTTGGTGTCAACCGTATGGTAAATCTTGATCTCAACGCGCCTGTTCTGCGCACGTCCTTCCGGTGTGGAATTGTCGGCTACCGGAATGTATTCGCCCCTGCCGGTATGTTTTACCCTTGCAGGATCAAGTGTCGTATGTTCCATCAGATATTCGAATACGGAAAGTGCTCTGGCGCTGGACAGTTCGTTGTTGTTGGCGAATCTGCCGCTGATCGGCACGTTGTCCGTATGACCTTCGATCTCGATCTCCTCATCGGAGTACTTCTGCAGGATCACACCGATCTTGTCGAGGATCGGAAGCGCGTCCTTTTTGATCTGGGCGCTTCCCGAATCAAACAGGAGTGCACCGTTTAATGTCAGCTGTACGTACTGGGATGTAAAATCAACATCCACCGCTTCTTCGAGATTCTGCTCTTTCAAAATCTCTTCTATGATCTCGGCCATCTCTTCGGACTGCTGCAGCTGCTGCTCTTCTCTCGCCTGCATCTCCTCGGCAACGGCCTGCTCGATATCCGCGCTGGCGTCCGTATCATTCTCGCTCGCGCGATTTTCACCCATGATATCGTCCCGGGTGGAATCCTCCGCGGCCTTACCCATGGAATTCAGGTACTGGTCGAGTTCGTTCAGCTGGCTCACGCCGTTTGAGATCAGGATCCCCTCGCCGAGCGCTGTCGCGCCGGTGGAGAAAATACTGAAACTGTCGGACAGGGAAGCTGCGATCGCTTCGAATTTCTGCGCATCGATCGTTGACATCGAGAACAGAAGCACGAAGAAACACAGAAGCAGGTTCATCAGGTCGGCAAAGGTGTTCATCCACGCTGCACCGGCCTTGACTTCCTCCGGTTTGCGCTTAGCCATTGTCCTCACCTCCGCCGTTATCCTTACCGACGCTTGCTCTTTCCGCCGGGGCCATGAAGGACTTCAGTTTCTCTTCTATAACACGCGGGTTCTCACCGGCCTGGATCGAGAGCAGACCCTCGATGATGATCTCCTTGACCTGCATTTCCGCGTTGTTGATCTTTTTCAGTTTGGTCGCAAACGGCGTACAGATCCAGTTCGCCAGAATGGAACCGTAGAACGTCGTGATCAGGGCAACCGCCATGGACGGTCCGATCGTAGACGCATCTTCCATGTGGTAAAGCATCATTACCAGTCCGAGCAGGGTACCGATCATACCCCAGGCAGGACCCATGGCCGCCACGTTTTCCCAGAAGCCGACGTTAACCTTGTGTCTGTCGTCGATGCTGACGAGCTCCGTTTCCATGATCGCACGGACCAGATCCGGATCGGTACCGTCGACGATCAGCATGATACCCTTCTGCAGGAACGGATCGTCCAGCTCACCGGCCGCCTCTTCTAACGACAATAAGCCTTCCTTACGTGCTACATTGGAAAGATCAATGATCTTCTGAATGATCCCCGCAGCGTTCAGTGAAGGCAACTTAAATGCGATACCGGCACTTTTCATTCCGTTCAGGAATTCTTTAATTGTACAACATGACAGTACGCAGGCAAACGCGCCACCAAAAGTGATCATGATGGACGGGTAGTCAATAAAGTACTTAACACCCGCGATACCGTCCTGGCCAAATGCAATCGAGAGAATGATGAAGATCAAGCACGACACTATCCCGATTATTGTACCTAGATCCAATACTCCCACCTACCTAGTTCGCATAGATATCCTATCTATACAAGTTTACTAAAAAAATACTGATATGTCTAGATTTTTATATGATCAACGACATCGTCAGAGAACGCATGGCAGGGTGTGCCGGTTCCGCGTCTGTGCCGGTGTCGATATCATCATAGCACAATAGACAAGGAAACACCGGGTTTCCTTGTCCATTATACAATATGTTGTATCAAATGTCTAATTATTTACAAAATATTCAAAAACTTACGAATTATCTCTTCAGATTCGTCAGTTCCTCAAGCAGGGAGTCGGATACCGTGATGATACGGCTGTTTGCCTGGAAACCACGCTGGGTGGTGATCATCTCGGTGAACTCTGCGGAAAGGTCTACGTTGGACATCTCCAGAACACCCGTCTGCATCTTGCCGATGCCGTCCGATGTTACATCGATACCGATGCCGTCGAAGAGACCGGAGTTCATCGTTGTCTGGTAGAGGTTCTCGCCGACTTTCTCAAGACCCGAAGGGTTCGGGAAAGAAGCAACCGCGATCTGGCCGAGCAGCTTGGTCGTGCCGTTGTCGTAGGATGCGTAGATCTTACCGTCTGTCTGAACGGCTACACCCGACATCGTGCCGACCTTACGGCCTGCGAACTGTCCCTGCAGGTTACCGGCTTTGGCAGAAATCGTGGAAGTTCCGTTGTTATCAAACATCGTTGTGGTCGTCATATCGATATCAACAGGATCCGCGAATGCGGGAAGTGCTGCCGAATCGAACTGCATCGAGATCGGATCCTCGGAAAACGTTCCGGTCGGTGTTGTAGCCCAGCCTTCATATGCGCCTGTTGCCGGATCGTATTTTACATAGATGGACTGTCCGGAACCGCCGTCGATCGAAGGAAGCGGAGTCAGGGATACGGTTTTGCCCGTTGCGTCCTCGTAAACGATGTCATCCAGCTTCAGGGCGTAAACGCCGAGAGCGGGATCTTCCTGTTTGAAATTGAACTTGGCTACGTAGCTGTAACCCAGGCTGTCGTAGAAGGAAAGGTTTGCGACCTGGCCCGTACCCGTAAGAGCCTTGGTGTTCTTATCGATGATACCGGTCATGTAAGCCTGTCTTGTCTGCTCCGGCTCACTTGTCATGTTCTCGGGAGAGGTGATCTTTAACGCCTGTACGGTATCCTTCTTGATAAAGCCGAGGCCTTCACCGGTTGCCGGATCCACATCCTCGAGCCATCCCATTACGGTGAAACCGTTACTGGTCATGGCAAGGTTTCCTGCGCCGTCCACGTAGAACGCGCCTGCTCTTGTGAAGTAGTTGTTGGAGCCGTCGCTTACGATAAAGAAGCTGTCGCCCGTGATCTGGATATCGAACGGGTTACCTGTTGTCTGGCTTGCGCCGGATGTGGTGATGTTCGTGTTGATCGCGCCGTTTGTTACACCAAGACCGATCTGCTTCGCATTGACACCGGCTCTGCCTGTTGCAGGGTTCGCGCCGGATGCGTTCTGCGTCGTCTGGTACATCAGTTCCGAAAAAGTAACGCTGCTGGATTTAAAACCTACTGTATTGACATTCGCGATATTGTTACCGATAACGTCCATCTTGGTCTGATGTGTTTTAAGACCTGTCACACCAGAGAAAAGTGATCTCATCATAAGGCATTGACCTTCCTTTCAGTTTGTTCGGGATTCGTGCCGGCTCGGGAGAACCGGTACGGTTTAAGCGATCACGGCACCGTCGATATTCGTGAAAACGTTTTCCTTTGCTTCACTCTGATCCATTGCGGTGATCACGGTATTGTTTTTGATATTTACGATAAATGCTAATTCGTCTACCAGAACAAGCGACTCATTGATTCCCTTCGCATTCGCTTTCTGAGTACCTTCGTTTAAGCGGCTCAACTGTTCGCTGGATAATTCGATATTCCGATCATCAAGTCTGACGGATGCGTGTTTGGAAAATCTGACCGGCGTTGCGATGTTTTCGATCGTCTGTTTCTGCC
Organism: Lachnospiraceae bacterium; assembly: GCA_017961065.1. Taxonomy (GTDB): domain Bacteria; phylum Bacillota; class Clostridia; order Lachnospirales; family Lachnospiraceae; genus UBA2868. The sequence goes on along the minus strand of JAGCXZ010000071.1, from coordinate 2,791 downwards.
GGAAGATATCCGCAAAAGTTTTGCCCTCAACGGTGGTCTGATTGCTTACAGAAGTCGGTGTCCCGAGCAACTGCCCGGTGACCTGTTCGATGGAAGGGTAATTGCTGTTTACCACTTTCATGTCGATCCTCCTATCCGATCAGCCTTCCGGATCTTCCGATGCCGCTTCCGCCGCACGAAGCTGTGCGATCCTCGCCTCGTAGTCCTCCAGACCTTTCACGTAATCCTGCGGGATGAAAGATCTCTGGTATGCATTCATATCATTGTAAACCGAACGGAGGTTGGCAACGATATCCGCATAATTCAGTGTGAGTTCCGAAAGCATCGGCAGTTTGGAAAAACTCGCGATAAAATCTGACGAAAGCCCGGTTGCCGTATAGTACGAAGCATCGATAATGGAATCGAGTTCGTCCAGGGAATAATCCCCGTCCTGTACGTGCAGATAAGGCTTGCCGCCTTCGTAGAACACGTAGTCGACTTTCCCCATGATCTGCTTGATATCACCGGTCTCCGATTCATGATTGATCAGAACATACTGTCCGACAAGGTTCGATGCTCTCTGCAGATCCATCGAACTGGACATGTTCTGCATCTGTTCCAATTCCGAAAAAGTGGTGAACTGGGAAATGTACTCCGTGTTAGATGTGGGTTCCAACGGATCCTGATACTTCATCTGCGCAACAAGAAGCTGCAGAAAAGCATCCTTGTCCATCGAGCTCTTACCGTCTGCGACAGACTTCGTGTTGGTGTTCCCTGTAGAAGTTGTCTGAGTTGTGTTATAGACCAACTCGCCGTTTACGATCTGTGCTGATAATGGCATGCTGCTCCTTTCTGGCATTACGCCGAAAAGTCAACACTTGTGCCGTTCATCTCCATTACGTCTTTTGCAAGCTGATCTTCTTCGCTTAATTCGAGTTCGTCCGCCTCAGGGCTGTTCAAATTGAGATTGACCCGTCTGCGGCTTCTGTTTGTGTCGGCATTCTGTCGGTCCTGCCGATCGTCCCGATCCTGAAAAGGTCCTCGGTCCAGATCATAACTTGCTACTGCGACTTCAACTGCTTCCACCTTGGTTCCCTGCTCCTCGAATGTTTCCTGTAATGTTGCAAGCTGTGCTTCAAGCGCTGCTTTTACGGATTCATTCTGCACCAGGAGCTGTGCCGTTACGATGCCGTTCTGTGATGCGATGTTCATGTGAATGGTACCGAGACTGGCGGGATGCAGTTGTAATTCCATGGATGTTGTTTCCGGGCTGATATTGACTTTTACATAATCTGTTACCTGGTCTACGATCTCCTGCCCGTTTACGTGGCTGGAAAACTGTCTGACCGTTTCCACAACATCACCGACCTGATGTGTATTTGTCTGGGTCTGCTGTGGCTGTCCCATCTGCGAGAACGCTTCGTTGTTGTCCGGCTCGTTGTCCGTTTCCTGCGTCTGTCTGATGGGGGCCGCTTCTGTCTGTACCGGCTGTGAGATCGGATCTGCTGTCCTTACATCCTCACTTCTTGTGATCTCAACGCGGATTTCCGGAGCCTTGGGCTGCTCTGCCGCTTCCGTCTGATCGTTGACGGCTGCAAGATCTTCGTCCGTTACTGACTGCGGGATGATTTCTGTTTCTCTGACATCATCGATCAGTTTTGCGAAATCCTCATCACTCATCGTGAAGGTTTCCTTGATCGTATCCGTCAGGTCTGTTGCGAGGCTTGTGATCTCCATCATGTCTGTGTAGAGAACTTCATCTGTCAGGGCGGACATTACATCTTCCTGACCGTTCAGCGCAACCATAAGGTCTTTTAACGCGTCCGGATCCAACAGATCAACCATTGAAATGTTCAGTGTTTCCATCACTGATTCGAGCGCCTCTTCGCTGATGTCGAATTTCTCCAGAATGGCATCCTTTACCTCTGTAATGCTTTCCGATACGGCTTCAAACGGTTCATTTCCGTCTGTCTCGTTTACCCGGCCGTTTTCCGTCTGTTGCTCCGTAAGGTCTTTCCTGCCCAACTTCTCAACTACCGTCTTGGTCTGCTTGACCGGTTCGTTCGCATTCCTGCTGTCATCGGACTTTTCTGCCGTTGTGTTCATGAGATTCGTGAACGAACTTTTGTCTGACGGGATCGGATTCTGTGCCTGAGCCTTGAGTGCCGCACCTTGTGTCTTCGTAAGATATGCACTTACGTCTGCCACGGATGTGCTCATCATCCTGTCCTCCTCTCTATTCGGTTTTCAAGGAACTTTTAACATTCGAAAATAATATCGGCAGATCAGCCGTAAAACTTTAGTGATTTTTTCAAATTAATCGGGATCCATGATCTTGGTGATCTGGGCCGCGATCTCCTGGTCCATCTTGCCCAGGATCTTGCCGCGCGCGGTCGGATCCATCTGCCCTAAGATCTTGGCAACCAGGTCGAGATTATCCGTCATCATTTCGAAGATCTTGGCGGCCTGCTGCGGCTTCATATCCGAATAAGCCTTAACGTATTCGCTCATTTCCTTGTCGGTCTGCAGCTGCTGGACAACCTGCTTGTAGAGATATTCCGCGTTCTCCGGATCGATCTCCTCGTAGTACTTCCTGTATTCCTCGACGCTGGGCGCGTTCTCGGAGAATACGACTTCCTCATAGAACTCGGTCTTCAGTTTCTGGAATTCGACCTGACTGTCCTCAAACGTCTGCAGACGCTTGATCTCTTCGCGGTACGCGTTGATCTCCTCGGAATTGTCATCATTCTGGGCCTTGCTCAGTTCCTCGATCTCACGTTTCAGACGCCTGATCTCGGCAAGTGCCTCATCG
>JAGCXZ010000070.1 GCA_017961065.1 Lachnospiraceae bacterium | reverse complement strand
GGTGAACCCGGAACAAACGGACAGCACTCGTTCTATCAGCTGCTGCATCAGGGAACCGACATCATTCCGATCCAGTTCATCGGCTTCAAAAACGGACAGTGCGGCGTGGATGTTGATATCCAGGGCAGCACCAGCCAGCAGAAGTTATGTGCCAATGTGGCGGCCCAGATCATGGCGTTCGCATGCGGCAAGCAGGACGAGAACCGCAACAAGAACTTTGCGGGCAACCGTCCTTCCAGCATCATTTACGGCGATTCGCTCACACCGGAAGCGCTCGGCGCGCTGCTTTCCCATTATGAGAATAAGATCATGTTCCAGGGATTCCTGTGGAACTTAAACAGTTTTGACCAGGAAGGTGTACAGCTTGGTAAAGTGCTTGCCAAGAAGGTTCTTGCGCACGAAACGGACGGAGCGCTGAAGGTATACAGCGATCTGCTCGGCATCTAGGAAAGCGTAAAGTGCATGCTTTCCCCGGTTGCCGGATGAAGAAATGACAATTCACAGGCACAAAGAGCTATCCCGGCCGGTCCGTTCGGATCGGCCGGTTTTTTTGCGCCGTATTTGACGTCTCTTAAGACCGGATGACCGATATGGGCCAGCTGCGCGCGGATCTGGTGAAAGCGGCCGGTCTGAAGACGGATGAAAAGCGTTGAGGAATCGGCGGCTTCATCATATGAGAGCAGTTCGTATGTCAGACGGGCTTCTTTGGCAGGTTTTCCGGCGGCATCTTTCCTGCCCGGGGGAACCACTACGGCCTTTCCGGCTTTGGCGTCCCTGATCAGACAGTTTGTCAAAATCACGGGCGCATCCGTTTCATCCACCCGTCCCTCCACAACGGCCCTGTAGCACTTGCCCATGCCGGAGCCCTGCACCTGTTTGCTCAAAGACGCGGCTGCTGCAGGCGTCTTGGCAAATACGAGCAGGCCGGATACCGGCTGATCCAGACGGTGAACAAGACCGACATAGCCTTTGACATGCTCATTTACCATAGAGACCATGTCTTTGGCCCGGACGTCTGCGGACTGCGTCGCGATGCCTTCCGGTTTGACGCAGACGAGTATTTCGTTGTCCTCATAAAGTATGTTCATAAACCATACGATACAGGAAAGCAGAGATCTGCGCAAGCACCGTAATCTTTAGAAAAGTTTAATGATTGTTTAGAATCTTTCCCCGATCATTATGATATAATTAGCGGTAGAGTAACGTAGTCTTGATCGGAGAAAAGGGGACCGCGATGAAATTAAAGACCCGGTTGATGTGGTCGGCCGTAGTAATGGTTGTGGCACCGCTTATTTTGACCTGTGCGGCATTTGTCGGACTCGGACTGTACCGTTTTAAGTACATCTACGATAATGCGAGCAATATGCCGGATACGACCTATGAACTCTCGGCCGGAACCCTGCAGGCCTTCTTTCTGCAGCTACTGTTTGCGATCACGATCATCCTAATGATCACCAGTCTCTGGATCACAAGCCAGACCTATCAGAGCGTAGCCAAGCCTGTATGGAAACTGAATGAAGCCATGCGGCAGATCTCGCGGGGAAATCTTGACTACTCGATCGCCACGGAAGGCACGGATGAGTTCAGCGAACTCTGCAACAACTTTGACGTGATGCGGCGGGCGGTCAAGGAGACCATGGAGACCAAGGTCAAGTATGATCAGGACAACCGGGAACTGGTCAGCAACATCTCCCACGACCTAAAAACCCCGATCACATCGATCAAGGGATATTGCGAGGGGATCATGGACGGTGTGGCGGATACACCCGAGAAAGTGGACCGCTATATCAAAACGATCTATAACAAAGCCAATGACATGGACCGCCTGATCAATGAGCTGACCCTGTATTCCCAGATCGACACGAACCGCATCCCTTACAATTTCCACAGGATAGACGTGAACGAATTCTTCAATGACTGTGTGGAAGAGATCGGTCTGGATTTAGAGTCCAAGAACATTAAACTGACCTACAGCAATTATGTGGAGAGCGGAACGAGAGTCATTGCGGATCCGGAACAGCTCCGGCGCGTGATCAACAACATCATCGGCAATTCCGTCAAATACATGGACAAGCCGGACGGAAGCATAGATATCTGTATCATAGACAACAATGACAGCATCCAGGTGGAAATAGAGGATAACGGCAAGGGAATTGCCGCAAAGGATCTTCCGAACATCTTTGACCGGTTCTTCCGGACGGATGCTTCCCGCAATTCCGCACAGGGCGGAAGCGGCATAGGTCTCTCCATCGTCAAGAAGATCATTGAGGATCACGGCGGATATATCTGGGCGACCGGCAAGGAGCATGAGGGAACAACGATACACTTTGTATTGAGAAAATACACGGAGGCAGGCAATGAGCAGAATACTGATTATTGAAGACGAAGAGGCGATCGCCGAACTGGAAAAAGATTATCTGGAACTGTCCGATTTCGAGGTTGTTATTGAGAATGACGGAACAAAGGGCCTGGAGAGAGCGCTGCAGGAGAACTACGATCTGTTCATCCTGGATCTGATGCTGCCGGGAGCCGACGGATTCGAGATCTGCAAGGAGATTCGCAAAGCGAAGAACACGCCGATCATCATGGTTTCCGCCAAGAAAGACGATATCGACAAGATCAGGGGACTCGGACTGGGTGCGGATGATTACATGACCAAACCGTTCAGCCCGAGCGAACTTGTCGCAAGAGTCAAGGCGCACCTTGCCAGGTATGAGCGCCTGATCGGAACAAATCCGAACGTGAACGAAGTGATCGAGATCCGCGGCCTGAAGATTGACAAAACGGCGCGCCGCGTTTACATCAACGGCGAGGAGAAAGCGTTCACGACCAAGGAGTTCGATCTTCTGACATTCCTTGCGCAGAATCCGAACCATGTATTCACCAAGGAGGAACTGTTCCGTAAGATCTGGGATATGGATTCCATCGGCGATATCGCGACCGTTACGGTGCATATCAAGAAGATCCGCGAGAAGATCGAATTTGACACATCGAACCCGCAGTATATCGAAACGATCTGGGGTGTCGGATACCGGTTCAAGGTCTGACCGGATGATACGCAAATACGCATAATAATGATTGTTTTTTGCTTCGGAAATATGTAAAATATAGGTGCAGGGGTTAACAGATCACGAAAGGGGAGGTATTTCCATGAGATGCAGAAGAACACCGATAGAAGCTGACGTATTCGAGTATAAGATCGATTCCGGACTGGAAGACGGCTGGGAACTGTTTTCGGATGTGGTAACAAAAGGCTGGATCGTAACGGAACGCCTGATCCGCGTAGAGCGGGAGAACGGGGCGGTTGTCTGCCCGTATATCACGCACAAAAGAGGACATACGTTCATTGAGGAAGGCGACTACATCATCATCGACGATGACGGGACCAAGCATGTCTGCGGTGCGAACAAGATCTTCAAGAGATACGAGAAGATAAGCGACTGATCGACAGAATCATGCAACAAAGGCCGCGGGAGGTCCCGCGGCTTTTTTATCGAAGACGGGAGTATCCGGAGCATATGAGACCGGCAAACAAACACAACAGCATACGGAAAAGAGCCCTGATCCTTTGTTTTCTGCTTCTTTCGACCGTATTGGTATCCTGCGGTAAAAAGGAAAGCGGCTGGTCGGATCATGACCGTACACCGCTTGGCATCTTCTGTTTTGACGTGGGGAAAGGCGACTGTATCGTGGTCCGCGCGGGTGATCATGTCATGATGATCGATACGGGATATGCGGATACGGCGGATTCCGTCTGCAATGATCTGCAGATACTGGGGATCGATCATATTGATGAAATGATCATCACGCATTATGACAAGGATCATTTTGGCGGCGCTTCAGCGTTTCTGAAAGCGTATCCGACCGGTACGGTATATGTCCCGGATTATCAGTCCGCATCCGGCGGCTATGGCGGCCTGATGCAGGCTTTGGATAAAAGCGGTGCCCGGATCGTCAGAGTGAATAGCGAGCAGACCTTTGAAATGGATTGCGGAACCGAAGAATGGGCAAACGCGGACGGACAGACGACCGAAGTGCCCGAAACGGCGCAGGTCCGGATCCTGCCTCCGCTGGCCGATTATGATACGACAGAAGAGAACGACAATGACATGTCGCTGATCACGGAGCTGAGGTACGGACATGATTCCTTTATTTTCCTCGGTGATATCGAGAAGGAATCCATCTCGCACTACCTGGAACGGGAACAGGCAAGTTATGATATCATGAAATTCCCGCATCACGGGGACTGGAAGAAAAACGTGGACGATCTGGTTGAGCAGATCAACCCGCAAGCGATCATCATAACGGACGGGACGGAACGGCCGATCGAAGAGAAAACGGAAGACTATCTGGAACGCACAGGCCGCACGTACTATTCCACGCTTCAAAACGGAACGATCGCGATATACTGTTACGGTCAGGGAACCTATGATATCCTGACGTCCGGATAAAGGCAGTCATTGACTTGATCCGTTTTGCTATTTATAATGTATTTTATTGATCTGAAGATATAAAAAGGAGCAGTTATGGGCGATAAAAAAATGGTCGAAGCCATTACTTCGATGGAAGAGGACTTCGCGCAATGGTATACGGATGTTGTTAAGAAAGCGGATCTGATCGATTACACATCGGTCAAGGGATGCATGGTCTTCAAGCCTGCGGGTTATGCGATCTGGGAACTGATCCAGAGCCAGATGGACGCGCGCTTTAAGGAAACGGGCGTGGAAAACGTTTATCTGCCGATGTTCATCCCGGAGAGCCTTCTGGAAAAAGAGAAAGACCATGTCGAAGGGTTTGCGCCTGAGGTGGCATGGGTCACAATGGGCGGACTGCAGCCGTTACAGGAAAAGATGTGCGTACGTCCGACCTCGGAAACGCTGTTCTGTGATTTTTACAAGAATGAAGTGCATTCTTACAGGGATCTTCCCAAGAATTACAACCAGTGGTGCTCGGTTGTCCGCTGGGAAAAGGAAACCAGACCTTTCCTGCGTTCCAGAGAGTTCTTATGGCAGGAGGGACACACGATCCACGCTACGGCCGAGGAGGCTGAGGAACGCACCATTCAGATGCTGAACGTGTATGTGGATTTCTGTGAACAGGTTCTGGCGATCCCGGTTGTGAAGGGAAGAAAGACCGAAAAGGAGAAATTTGCAGGCGCGCAGGCGACCTACACGATCGAAGCGCTGATGCATGACGGTAAGGCTTTGCAGTCCGGAACGAGCCACAACTTCGGTGACGGATTTGCAAGAGCATTTGATATCCAGTTTACGGACAAAGACAATACACTGAAATATCCGTTCCAGACATCCTGGGGCACAACAACGAGACTGATCGGTGCCATCATCATGGTACACGGCGACAATTCCGGACTGGTTCTGCCGCCCAGAGTTGCACCCACGAAGGTCATGGTCGTTCCGATACGGCAGCAGGCGGATGGCGTGCTCGATCAGGCAGACGCGATCAGGAAAGCACTCAAG
>JAGCXZ010000069.1 GCA_017961065.1 Lachnospiraceae bacterium | reverse complement strand
GAGATGATTGATCTTCCAAAAATCGCAATCGTTGGCAAGGAAGGCTTATGCACGAAAGGAAAGAATGTCGTTCAGGATCTGTGGCTGCAGGCCAATTCCAATTTCAGTGATATTGCGGTTTTGGGAATGAAAAACGCTGATGGTTCGTATGTAGGATTTTGGGGAGCAATGAGCGATGAAACGCTGTCTTTTATGCCGTGGACGGACGGTTTCTCCAGGGGCTTGTATTTGGCAGGCGTTGAAGTATATGAGGATGCGCTGGTTCCGGATGGATGGGTAAAGTGGGTTATGCCAGCCAGAAAATATCTTGTGACAGAGGTTCTGCCGGAAAACTATGGCAAGATATTTGAAACCGTGATAAAGAGTCTTATTCCAGGCCTTGGGTTGAGGCTTGCGGGTGCTGTATGTGATTTTACAGAACCGGCAACTGGTCAGAACAAATTGTATTTTCCGGTGGAGTGAGAAATTCAAAAAGACAGCTATGTCTATGCGATCCTGGAAAGCGATGAAACAGATTTGCTCTTCCGTGAAGCTGTTTAGCTAACTATGATTCCCTTTGAATCAGCCATGACACGCTTCGTATCACGGATGTGAAAGGCCGTTTCTTGAGAGATTTACAGAGCTTCGATATCATGGATTCCGTCAGATGTGCAGACAGAAAGGACGGAATGAATATGAAGCAAGACAAAAAGAAGCACATGTGGATGGGAATCTGGTTCCTGCTGGCCTTCCTGCTGTGGACGGCGCTGATCCGATGCGTTGACGTGCAGGCAGTTGGCCCAAGCGGAACAAAGGTCGGCTTTGCGGCGTTCAACCTTTGGTTTCATCATCTTACGGGCGTACATATGAGCGTTTACACGATCACGGATTGGCTTGGTCTTGTCCCCATTGCCGTCTGCCTGGGCTTTGGAGTCGTCGGCGTCTTTCAGCTTATCCGGAGGAAGAGCCTCATCCGGGTCGATCCGGACATCCTTCTTCTGGGGCTGTATTATGTTCTGGTGATTCTCGCCTACCTGATCTTCGAGATGATCCCGATCAACTACAGGCCGATCCTGATAGGTGGAGCGTTGGAGGCGTCTTACCCCTCTTCCACGACGCTTCTGGTCCTGAGTGTGATGCCTACGCTTGTGTTTCAGGTGGGCAGAAGATGTGAAAGAAAGACCGTAACACGAGCGGTAAGCATAATCGTCGTCCTGTTCTCTGCCTTCATGGTGATCGGCAGAGCGGTGTCGGGTGTTCACTGGGCGACGGACATTGTCGGTTCCGTTTTGCTGAGCTTTGGTTTATTCAAGCTCTACCAAAGCGGGGTAACCGCAATAGATTTGAGGAACAAAAATGGAGTTCAATGAAAAGCTGCAGGAATTAAGAAAAGGCAAAGGACTGACGCAGGAGGAACTGGCGCAGGAGATCTTTGTTTCCAGAACAGCCGTATCCAAGTGGGAGTCAGGCAGAGGATACCCGAATATCGACTCGCTCAAGGAACTGGCCGCTTTTTTCTCAATAACAGTTGACGAGTTGATCTCTCCCAATGAGATCATTACCGCTGCTGCGAATGAAAAGCAGGAGTTGATCGGCAGATACACCGCGTTCTTATGCCACGTGCTGGATGTATTTACCGCGTTGCTTTTGTTTATTCCCGTCTTCGGTAACGGGGAGGGCGAGCGATCGGCGTCTTTGTTTGAAATGAGCGGCACACAGCTTTGGATCAGGATCGTATTTGCTGTTGTCATCAGCCTTACCGTGTTGAACGGCGTTTGCGGGCTGATCATCAGCCGGTTTGACAAGCCGCTGTGGAATAAGCACCGATTCGTGACAGGGATCGCTTTATCTGTTATCGCATGCCTGTTGTTTATTATTACCCGACAGCCCTATGCAGGCGTGTTCTGCTTTGCGATCCTGATGATCAAGGGCTGGCTTCAATTAAGGAGGAAATCATGAATTACCCACGAAGTGAAAAATACTTGACCGCCGATTTGATGTCAAAGATTATGGGTCCGAATCCCATCAAACTCGAAGAGGAACTCTTAACCAATCATCTGATTCCCAAAGATGCGACCGTATGCGACCTCGGAAGCGGTCAGGGACTGACGAGCGTGTTTCTGGTGAAGGAATACGGATTTAGGGTTATCGCCGCAGACTTATGGAGCGATCCGGAGGAAAACCGTAAGTTTTTCCGCAAAATGGGGCTGACCGACGAGCAGATCGTCCCGGTAAAAGCTGACGCAGAGGCGCTTCCGTTTGAGAAAGAGTTTTTTGACGCGGTGGTTTCAACCGATTCCTATAACTATTTCGGCCGTGATCCGGATTATCTTGACCAAAAGCTGCTGCCGTTTATAAAAAATGGCGGATATATTTACATAGCCGTACCCGGAATGAAAAAAGACTGCCACGACGATCTGCCTAAAGAATTGCTGCTTTCGTGGACGCCCGAGCAGTTGGAGTATCTGCACGACGCAGCTTATTGGCAAAGCATCGTAAGCTGTTGCAGCGGCGCGGAAATCATTACGGTCGAAGAAATGGAATCCAACGAAAACGTCTGGGCGGACTGGCTTGAACAGGAAAATGAGTATGCCGTAGGCGACCGCAAGGCTATGGAAGCTGGCGGCGGAAAGTATCTGAATTTTATAAAGATCGTTATGAGAAAGAAAAACTGACGGAGAAAACTCATATGGAAACCGTTATTGATGCAGCGATCATCGGTGAATCCGCGTTCCTTTATTTCCTGCAATGAAAGGGAGAACAATATGAGACTTACAATCGCATTCTTACAGCTTCTTCCAGCGGGATCCCTGATGGGGAACCTGGAAAAAGGAATCGAAGCCTGCCGCCAGGCGAAAGAAAAGGGCGCGGACATTGCGATCTTTCCGGAAATGTGGAGCTGCGGATATGCCTTTCCGCATGATGAAGCAAGCCTGCGGGAATACGCCGTCTCCTGTGACAACGTTTTTGTGAAACGGTTTTCAGAGCTGGCGGAAGAATTGGATATGGCCATAGCTGTTACTCTGCTGGAGCAGCACGAGCCGAAGCCGAGAAATACGGTTTGCCTTTTTGACAGGCACGGCAAACTGCAGTATCGTTATTCCAAAGTCCATATCTGTGATTTTGGAGAAGAAGACGACGAAGGCGTCCTGGATGCCGGTGATGCCTTTTTTGTGGCAGACCTGGACACAAAAGAAGGGATAATAAAGGTGGGCTCCATGATCTGCTATGACCGGGAATTCCCGGAAAGTGCCCGCATTCTGATGCTGAAAGGCGCAGAGCTCCTGTTGGTTCCAAATGCCTGTCCGATGGAACTGAACCGTCTGGCGCAGCTCCGCGGCAGAGCCTATGAAAATATGCTGGCTATCGCCACCTGCAATTATCCGGCGCCTCATCCGGATTGCAACGGCCATTCCACGCTGTTCGATGGTGTTGTATATCTTCCGGAGCTTTCCGGTTCGAGGGATACGTGTGTGTTTGAGGCAGAAGAGGGCGAAGGCGTGTATACAGCAGAACTGGATGTGGACATGCTGCGGAAGTATCGCCTTTGTGAAGTATGGGGAGTCAAAAATCGTCGTCCGGAACTGTATGGAGAAATTTCAGATAAAGGCTATGTTTATGATAAGAACTGAACGCTTAACAATATACCCCGCCTCACGGGAGCAGATGGAGGCTATGATCGCGTCCGAACAGGAGGAAGAGCTCAAGGAAGCCTATACCGAGATGCTGGAGGGCTGCATCCGGCACCCCGATCAATGGGACTGGTATGCCATGTGGATGATCGAGAAGACGGACGGAACGCATATCGGGGATCTCTGCTTTAAGGGGCTCCGTGAAGACGGGATCGCGGAGATCGGATACGGGATTCTGGAGGAGCACCAGGGGCAGGGCTATGCCACGGAAGCGGTTCAGGCGGCCTGTCATTGGGCTTTCCTGCATCCGGATGTAAGATCGCTGGAGGCGGAAACGGACGCCGAAAACGCAGCGTCTCAGAGAGTTCTCGAAAAATGCGGCTTTCGTCCCAACGGGACCTTCGGAGAGGAAGGGCCTCGCTTTACACTGGGCCGCCCG
>JAGCXZ010000068.1 GCA_017961065.1 Lachnospiraceae bacterium | reverse complement strand
TCCTATATCGACGATGACGAAGAATACGAAACCGTTGAAGATGCCTTTGACGAGTTTCTGGATGACGATCTCTACGACTCCATGGAACCGTAATATAAAATAACGCATGGTACGAAATATCGGATTATTCATCGGACAATTTCATGAATCGGAAGACCAGCAGAAAGCCCGGACCCATCTTGAGGATCTCGGGCTTTGCTGTTATACGGATCCGGATTCCCTCTTGAAAGAGCCGGCGGAGAACGCCTCACCCGGACGTGACGATCATGAACCGGAAGAAAACGGAAGGCCGGCGCGCAGGAACACCTTCGTCTTCACGGATGACAGGGCCGTTGCGGACAGACTCGTTGATGCCGGGATCGGCTTCGCCGTCTATGAAAGCCCCGAAAGCAGCACGGCCTCCTTTCCCGAAGCGCTCTATCTGGTTGACCGGATCTGTACCCTTTCCAAGACGCAGATCGACCGTTTTCTGCTGCGCCATCTGAACCTTCCCTGGCCCATCCTGGAAACAAAGCGCTGCATATTGCGCGAGATCACCGAGCAGGATGTGCCGGCCCTCTATGATATCTACAACGAATCGGACAAAGCCTTTCAGTACACGGAAGGCCTGTTTGAAGATCCCGAAGAGGAACTGGCCTACACCCGTAACTATATTTCGATGCAGTACCGCTTTTATGAATACGGGATCTGGATCGTAACGGACAGGGAAACGGGCCGGATCATCGGCAGAGCCGGTCTTGAAAGCCGGGAAGGATATGAGGATGCCGAACTCGGATATGCTTTTGCCCTCTCCTACCGCCACAAAGGCTACGCATATGAGGTCTGCAGCGCGATCTTAGACTACGCATACAAGGAACTCGGCATGCAGTCCTTAAACGCCTTCACCCTGCGTGAAAATAAAGACAGTGTCAGGTTACTGGAGCATCTCGGGTTCCGGTATGATTCCAAAGCGTCTCTTGGCGGCGTATGGCACGATCTCTACCGCATACAGCTGCCTGCCATCAATCCCGCATCAGACGGATCTCCTTCATGAACGGGCTCGGTCTCTTCCCGTCCCCGTCACTTCCCCTCTCGCACAGATAAAGGCTGCTCTTTGCTCTTGTCATGGCCACATACAGAAGCCTTCGCTCCTCTTCCAGTTCCTCTGTGGAAAGCGCCCTTTTATGCGGCAGGATCCCTTCCTGTAACCCGATCACGAAAACGGCATCGTATTCGAGTCCTTTGGACGCATGGATCGTCTGCATGACGATGGGATCCTGCGTGTTCGTTCCCGAAGCCGCTACTCTTTGCTGCCCCTCTTTCTTCGCATGATCCAGCAGTTTTTGAACCGAGTCAAAATCACGGGCCCTCTCACACAGTTCCTGCACAAGTTTTTCAGCCCCCTCCGGGTCTGTATGCGCATGCTGCAGGCAGCGCTCTTCGTAATCCTTCAGCCATCCGATCCTGTAAAAGATATAGCAGATCGCGGCATAGGGCGGCTGCTCCCCGACAAACGAAAGATCGGAAAACAACTGTTTCAACGCCTCTTCATGGACCGGATCCCCCCTGTAATAGGCAAGCGCATCCTCTTCGCCTGCAAGCCCTTCCCCGATACACTCCCGCACCAGATCCCTGTTTGGATGGTTCAGGACCGGATAAAAATACTCACGCAGGAAATGCCCCTGCGACAGATGCAGATAGGCAAGGATCTCCTTGACCGGCTCCGTGTCCCAAAAGGATCTGCTTCTCTGACTTTTACGGATCACCTTCCTTGCACTTAAGTACTCCGTCAGATAGTCGGCACACTGCTCCGTACGGTACAGAATGGCGATACTCTTACTCTCTTCCTGATGCTCTGAAAGAAGGCGGCTTAGCTGCGCACATACCAGTTCCGCCTCCGCATAGGCATCCTTTGCTTTCAGTACACAGACAGTTCCCCTGCCCCGGTATTTGGATGGCAGCTGGGCCGGCTTATCGACACGCAGCCTGTTGTTTTTGATCAGGCTGTCCGATGCATGGATCACGGAAGCGCTGCACCGGTAGTTTCTGATCAGATAAACCACTTCACATCCCGGATAGTTGGAAAGAAAGCGGCTTACCACGCCGCTGTCTGCCCCGCGGAACGCATAGATGGACTGATCGTCATCACCAACCGCAAACAGGTTGCCTCTTCCTGCTCCGAGCAGTTTCAGCAGCTCATACTGCGGCATGTTGCAGTCCTGAAACTCATCGATCAGAATATACCGGAACCGCGCTCTGACTTCGCAGAGCGCATCGGGGCATGTCCGGAGCAGTTCCAGACAGAGCAGGATCATATCCTCATAGTCGATCAGACCCGCGTTTTTCATCCTCACTGAGTAAGCTTCTGTGACCGCAAGGAACAGGTCTTTTTCTTCTTCCTGCATGGCAGGTGCCTTTCCGGTGTTCTTATATCTGCTGATCTTTTGCAGCATCTCATAGCACCATGCAGGATCGGCATCGATCCCCTTAAGCCTTGCGATATCCGTCAGCAGTCTGACCGACTCCTGCGCGGTGATCAGTTCCGCTTTCCTGTTTTGCCGCAAGATCTGATAGAAAACCGAATGGAACGTGCCGAAGGTAACCATTGCGGAGCCCTCTGTGCGCAAAAAACGCCGCCGCATCTCCTCTGCCGCTTTTCTCGAGAAGGTCAGCGCCAGAACGGATGCAGGATCGATCCCGCTTTCCTGCGTCAGAAAACGGATATGTTCGGTTAAGACAGCGGTCTTGCCGCTGCCCGGTCCTGCCAGTACGAGCATCGGGCCGTCCTTGTGGCGGACGGCCTGCTGCTGTTCTTTATTCAAATGGATCATTGGTGTTTGATCTGCGGATCTTCGGACCCGGTGAGAGTCCCTCCGCTATATGCTTTGTGAAATGAATGCTCAGTCTGAGAGTTTCTGTATGCCTGCCCTGATCCTTGCGATACTCTCCTCTTTGCCGAGGATCTCCATCAGTTCGGTCGCACCGCCGGGCGTCATCTGCTTACCGGAAAGCGCCGTACGGATCGGCCAGAGCACATATCCGTTCTTGTATTCATTCTTCTGCGCAAAATCCGTGATCATCGCATAAAGCGCGTCATTGCTGAAATCGTCCTGCTGTTCCAGTAACGGAAGGATCTCGCCAAGCACCTTGCGCGAAGATTCTTTGTCGGTCTTCATCTTCTTGTGGCAATACATCCCGGCATCATATTCGGGCACCGCCTCGAAGAAATCGATGTGATCCTTAATGTCCGGCAGGATCTCGATCCTGGTCTTCACCATGGATGCGATCTTCTTTAAGTCCAGATCCCTTGAGATCACGGCACGGATCTCCGGCTCCGCCATCTCAAAGAACGTCTTCTCATCCATTGCCTTGAAATATTCGCCGTTCATCCATTTGAGCTTCGTAAAATCAAAAACGGCGGGTGATTTGCTCATATGATGATAGTCAAACTTTTGGATCAGTTCCTCAAGCGACATGATCTCTTCATTGTCTTCGGGACTCCAGCCGAGCAGCGCAACGAAATTGACGATCGCCTCCGAAATGAATCCCTGCTCGAGCAGATCCTCATAGGAGGAATGGCCGCTCCTCTTGGACAGCTTCTTGTGCTCCTCGTCCGTGATCAGCGGGCAGTGCACATAGACGGGAACCTCCCATCCGAATGCCTCGTAGAGACGGTTGTATTTCGGCGAGGACGAAAGATACTCGTTTCCCCTGACCACATGCGTGATCCCCATCAGATGGTCATCGATCACGTTGGCAAAGTTATAGGTCGGATATCCGTCCGATTTGATCAAAATCATGTCATCGAGTTCGATATTGTCGACCGTGATGTCCCCGTAGATCTCATCATGAAACGTCGTGGTGCCTTCCTGCGGGTTATTCTGCCTGATAACAAAAGGTTTGCCGGCCTTTAGGTTCGCTTCGACCTCCTCTTTGGAAAGGTGCAGACAGTGCTTGTCATACACGCTGATCTCCTTGTCGCCGACCACCTGCGTTAAGCTCTCCAGTCTCTCCTTATCGCAGAAGCAGTAATAGGCCTTGCCCTCCTCGACAAGCTGTTTCGCATATTTCATATAGATCCCGGCCGCCTGGCGCTCACTCTGCACATAAGGTCCGACGCCGCCGTCCTTATCGGGGCCCTCGTCGTGGATCAGGCCTGTCTTTTCAAGCGTCCTGTATATGATCTCCACTGCGCCGTCCACGTAACGCTCCTGGTCCGTATCCTCGATACGCAGGAGAAAATCACCGCCTTCATGCTTGGCGATCAGGTAGGCATACAGCGCCGTGCGCAGGTTGCCCACATGCATCCTTCCTGTCGGTGACGGTGCAAATCTGGTTCTGATCTTCATGCTTTTCTTTCCTTCTTTCCTCTGTAAATTACAGACATCAATAGTTAATCATATCCGGAGGGCAAAATCAAGGTACTCCTTGACCGCGATGTCGTTTCAATGGTATAAATATCTATGTCAAACAAGCATGTGATGTTTTAAAGGAGTCTTCATGGCTGCAACAGATCAATTACAGGACAAAATGCAGGTTGCCCCGCTGCAGCTGATCGTCCATGACAGCTGTCAGAAACTGGGCCAGGAAGTCAATGAGATCCTCGTCGAATCCCGCAGGCTGATCAATCCCGAACACAAACATACCCCCGAATACTTTGACTATGAACGCGATACATACATGACTGATTTTGTGTGCCCGCGTTTCGGTACCGGGGAAGGGAAAGCCGAACTCAAGGAATCCGTACGCGGGAAAGACGTATACATTCTGGCCGATGTCGTCAACCATTCCCTGACCTATAAGATAAATAATTATGTAAACCATATGTCGCCCGATGACATCTACTCCGATGTCAAGCGTATCATCGCGGCGATCGCAGGGAAAGCGCACAGGATCACCGTGATCCTGCCTTTCCTCTATGAGAGCAGACAGCATAAACGCTTCGGCAGAGAGTCTCTTGACTGCGCGACCGCTCTTGTGGAACTGCATGCCATGGGTGTCAGCAACATCGTTACATTCGACGCGCACGATCCGAAAGTACAGAATGCCACACCGCTGTACGGCTTTGATAACTTTACACCGCCCTATCAGTTCATTCAGGCCCTGATCCACTACGAGAAGGATCTGATCATTGATAAGGATCATCTGGTTGTCATCTCTCCGGATGAGGGTGCGCTCGACCGCGCTGTTTATTTTGCAGGCGTTTTAGGCGTCAATACGGGTATGTTCTATAAGCGCCGCGATTACTCCCGCGTCGTGAACGGCAAAAACCCGATCGTTGCGCATGAATTCCTAGGCGACAGCATTGACGGCAAAGACGTGATCATCATCGATGATATGATCTCATCCGGCGGCAGCATGCTCGATACGGCCAGACAACTGAAGGAAATGAACGCAAAGCGCGTCTTCATCTGCTGCACATTCGGTCTGTTCACCGACGGGATCAAAGCTTTTGACGATGCATACGAAAAGTGTTATTTTGACAAGATCATCGTGACCAACCTGAATTATCATACACCCGAGATCAACAACAGACCCTACTTCATCGAAGCGAATTTAAGCAGGTTCTTAGCTTCGATCATTGATTTCTTAAATCACGATGCCGCACTGTCCGCCGTACATACGCCGACGGATAAGATCAGGCAGATCCTTGAGATATACAATTCCAGGATGGATGAGGAAGAGGATGAATGATACGGATCAGTCCGTATAGGGAAATGCGTTCTCAAACCAGGTGATCTGATCACCGAGGATCGAAATGATATCAAAACGGAAATTGTAACCGCTAAGACCACCATGCGTGAGCCGGTAGTGATCGGCAACACGGCAGATGGTCTTTCTTTTTCGGATGCCGACCGCTTCCCAAGGCTGGCCGCTCCTTTCCGTGCTGCGGTATTTGACCTCCACAAACACGCAGGTGCGTGCATGGTCCTCATCGGACATCTTCCGCGGATCGATCGCGATCAGATCGATCTCGCCGAATCTGCACCGGTAATTGTGCGCCGTGACCACAAGCCCCTGCCCGGCAAGAAAGTCGGCCGCAAGGGCTTCGTAAGCGCTTCCTGTCTTTCTTTTGTTCAAATACATCTCCTAACGTCCC
>JAGCXZ010000067.1 GCA_017961065.1 Lachnospiraceae bacterium | reverse complement strand
TTAACAAAAGCGACGCCGTGCTTGTAAAGGGCGTGGGCTGTGTGATTTTGACGGAAAAGGCGGACGATCCGGAGGCCATAATGCTCCTGCTGGAGAAAGCGTGCATGGCCGCGCGGTATACGCATGCATGCGGGGTGAAGACGCAGCTCTCCGTATTTGACTGCAAGCTGATGCGGACGGTTTATAAGAAGAAGTATTCCAAGCAGAAAGAGGGATGATATGGACAGCAATAAGAGAAAAGAGGCGTTAAGAGCAATCAAGTTCGTGTTCTTTTCGATCTCGGCGGGCCTGATCGAGATCGTCAGTTTCACGCTCTTAAACGAATTCGTGCAGTGGCCGCACTGGCTCTGCTACCTGATCGCGCTGGTCCTGTCGGTGCTCTGGAACTTTACACTGAACAGGAAGTTTACGTTCCACTCGGCCGGCAATGTGCCGATCGCCATGCTCAAGGTTGCGGCATTCTACGCGGTGTTTACGCCGGCAACGACGTTTTTGGAGCACTATCTGACCGAACAGTGCGGCTGGAATGAGTATCTGGTAACGGGCATGAACATGGCGCTCAATTTTGTAACGGAATACCTTTACGACCGCTTCATCGTATTCGGGAAAACGCTCGATACGGACAAGAGCGCGCGGGCAGAAGCGGGCATCGGACCGGATACGGAAGAAGAGTTGAAAGAGAACGACTGACCGGCGGATCGCCGGATACGGATAAGCAGAACGCATGATAATAACGGAGGACAAACAAATGGAAAACTGCGGAATTTCAAGATGGGATGACCCCAAGGAGATCAACGCGAAACTCAAAGAGCTGACGAGCCAGGAGATCTGGGAGGTCACGGATGATTACTATGAAAATGAAGTCATGAAGTACTATGACGAGAAGTGCAAGGCATCACGTGCGGTGTATGAGGAAGCCAAGAACTATATCCCGGGCGGCGTGCAGCACAATCTCGCGTTCAACAAGCCTTTCCCGATGTGCATGGCCAAGGCGGAGGGCGCTTATCTCTATGATAAGGATGGCAACCAATATATCGATTTCCTGCAGGCCGGCGGCCCGACGATCCTTGGGAGCAACTATGAGCCCGTTCGGAAGAAGGTTCTGGAACTGCTGGAAACCTGCGGACCTGTAACGGGTCTTCTGCATGAATCCGAGCTGATGATGGCCAAGGAGATCAACAAGCATATGCCCAATGTCGAGATGTTCCGTATGCTCGGTTCCGGTACGGAAGCCTGCATGGCATCCCTTCGTATCGCCAGGATCGCGACCGACAAGAAGCGTGTGATCAAGATGGGCGGTGCCTACCACGGGTGGTCCGATCAGCTCGTTTACGGCCTTAAGATCCCGGGCTCCAGAGGGCTTCTGGAATCGCACGGTATCCCGGGTGCCGACTACAGGCAGACCGACGAGTGCAGACCGAACGATCTGATCATGATCGAAGCGATCTTAAAGCGCAACCGTTTCAAGGGCGGTACGGCAGCGGTTCTGGTTGAGCCCGTCGGCCCCGAGAGCGGTACGAGACCGGTGGCAAGAGATTACAACAAGGGCGTCAGGGAGCTGTGCGACAAGTACGGCGCATTGCTGATCTTTGATGAGGTTGTAACGGGATTCCGCGTGGCGCTTAGCGGTGCGCAGGGATACTTTGATGTGGTGCCCGATCTTACGATCTTCGGTAAGATCGTGGCCGGCGGCTATCCGGCAGCAGGCGGTGTCGGCGGTAAGAAGGAATATGCGCAGCTGATGGCAGCAGGCCTTGCAACAGGCAAGCACAGGGCTTATGTCGGCGGAACGCTCGCGGCCAATCCGCTTTCCTGCGTGGCAGGTACGGCGGCCATTCAGGAGATCGCAAGGACAAATGCCTGCGAGATCGCGGGACGCATGGGCGACAGACTCTGCGACGGCTTAAAGGAACTGCTGGATCGCTATTCCCTGCCGTTTGTGGCCTACAACCAGGGCTCGATCGTACATCTGGAGTGCACGGGCGCCATGAGTTTCGACTTCTCCTCCTTAAGCTTCATCAAGTCCGCTATGGGACTGCTCAAGAATAAGGATATGATGTATGTGCGCAAGGATTCCATGGAACGCATGGGTGCTGCTTACATGGCAAACGGGATCGTAACGCTTGCCGGCTCGAGACTCTATACCTCCATGGCAGATACGCCGGAGATCATCGACGAAGCGCTGAACCGCTTCGAGAACGTCTTCAAGCATGTGCAGAAGACCAACAAGGGTCTGGTAAAATAACCCTATCTAAAGGAAAAGAGAAGCACCGGCAGGTGCTTCTCTTTTTTATTGTTCAGTGGCGGCAAGCAGATCATGCTCTGCGCTTTCCCTGAGGCTCAGACCGTCTTCATGGAAGTCCGGCTGTGTCATGACAAAGTGTACCACATCGGATGTTGTCAGATCTTCCCTGCTGTTCAGGTAGCCCATTATTCTCCGGAGTCTTTCCGGTTTCTTTTTTGCGTAACTTATGATCCCTGCAACAAACGCAAAATACGCGCCGGGGATATTGTTTAATCTGGTTGTTAACTCATCCATGTGAATCCCTCTTAAAATGCAAACTTTTCAACTATATTATAATCATTGAATCCATGATTTTCAAAATAATAAATGTAATAACGGTTGTCCGTTCCTATCGAATAGTGGATGGCAAACGGGAGATCTTTATAGAGTCCGTAGTTCGAATTGATCTCGTTTATGATCTTGGCGTATTCCTGTTTTTCGAGCTTACATGTCGGAAAATCAAAAAATCGCCCATTTGCGTCAAGTCTGTATAATAGGCCCATACCTGCCAGCCTCCAATATTATACCACATCGTGTCAGATAATAACACCATACGGTTTTATGACTTCTATTTAACAAGGGATTGTGTGGTGATTTGTTTTCACCGGATTTGAAAATAAAAAGAGCACGTTTACAGTAACATACTTGCGATGGTTGTTCAAGAGAATAGAAAGCTTTTTTACTGCTTGATTTACCCACTCACCCTACGGTATACTATGCAGGTAGGCTGAGCCATGCGGATCTGCGTGGCCGGAGAGGAGTACATCATGATCTCGACCAAAGGACGTTATGCGCTTCGCGTTTTGATCGATCTGGCGAAGCAGAACACGGATTCTTATGTTCCGCTTAAGGACATAGCGGAAAGGCAGGGTATCTCCAAGAAGTATCTGGAGATCATCGTCAAGGAAATGGTTGCGGGGAAACTGCTGACGGGCGTCAGCGGAAAAGGCGGCGGCTATAAGCTGTGCCGGAAGCCCGAAGACTATACGATCGGAGAGATCCTGGAACTGATGGAAGGTTCCATGGCAAGCGTCGCATGCCTCGAAGAGGGCGCGGAAAAATGCCCGCATGCAGCCGACTGCCCGACACTGCCGATGTGGGAAGAGTATAACCGGATGATCCATGATTTTTTCTACGGGAAGAAGTTGAGCGACCTGCTCAGATAAGGATCCGGATCAAAACGCGCGGTTTGGTGCGATGCGCGGATGCCGGACATCGGGGACCTGATCGTTACTCAGCGTCCGGGGTGCGTTCCTCGCACAGCCTTCCGATCGCGAACCAGAAGATCGGTGTGCAGAGCTGGAAGGCCAGCATATTGGAGCCGATCGACTGCAGGATGGCAACCGCGACGATCCCGAGTTCCGCGTAGCGCTCCGCGATCCGTTTGAAGCCTCTGCGGCAGGCCAGGACCAGAATGAAGATCCACAGCGAGAACCCGACAACACCGTTCTCGCAGTAGAGTTTGATCAGACCGCCGTCTGCGATCACATGCGCGTCTTCTATGCCAAGTGCCTTGTGCCCGTTGGCGCCAAGGCCGTTGCCAAGCCAGGTCGAATACATATTGTTGACCGCGGCAACCCATTGTTCGCTGCGCTGGGAGACAGCCGTCGGCAGCGAAATGATCCGGTACCAGTATTTGAGGACAAAATCAAACCGCAGTGCACAGATGAGCACGAAGAATGCCGCGAGTACACCGAGTTCGATCCAGAAATACTTACGAGGCAGCAGACGGAGCACAAAGAACAGCAGAACATTGATATAGACAAGTACCAGAGCGGCCGCTACCAGGCCGCTTCTTTGATTGGCCATGATCGCAAAGAGCAGGCAGAGCGCCAGACCTGCGATCCCGAAGAACAGATCCTTTCGTGACCGGCCTTCCCCTTCGCGCTTTAGGAAGAAAGCACCGGCGAGCATCCCGGCTACCATGATGAAACTCAGACTCGTGGACCCGACTACGGAATGCATGCGCACGCGCGTCGTTGCCGCGTCCGCTTTGGAGATATAGCCCCAGGCATAGGACCAGTCATTGTAGAACTGCGGGGCAAACGCATAGAGGAGCGCGCCAAGGATCCCAAGAGCCAGCATCGCGATCAGGTACCATCTGTACCACTTTGCCGCGTCTTGGCCAAGGGAACGTCCGACAAAATAAAAGACCATCGGCAGGACCGAGGCACAAAATTCCGTGATAAAGACCGAGAACGGATAGCCTCCGGCCAGCAGCCAGATGACAGATAACGACTGATATGCAAAGAAGAGGACGACCGCTGCATCGGGAAGCGTCCGCAGCGCGACCTCCTTTTTCAGGAGCAGTTCTCCCAGAACGAGCAGCAGCAGTGCCGTTGCGAAAACGCCCGGCCGCATGCCCGAAAAAAGCAGCGTGGAGATATAACCCAAAGCCACTGCCGCATAGTAATAAACGGATATTCTGTTATTGCGGATCACAGTTCCAACCGCTGTTCCCATCATATATCTCCTGTTATTTTATGCCCGGTCCCGTTACGGTATGCCGGGCATTTCCTGTATTTTCAGTCTTCCGATGCCGTACTGTTTTCTTTTCCGGGTTCCAGCAGCAGCAGCTTCTCGGACAGCAGATGCGAAAAGCCGCTTAAGACCGCGGAGAATGACACAAGGCTGTCTGCCTTGTCCACGGTGAGTTCGCCCACCTCATCATGCTTTAAGATCGGTGCCGCCACATCGGAGAGCAGTTCGACGAAGTATTTGCAGATCTTTCTGTGCAGCGTGGCATAGTCTTCGTAGACGATCCGCATGGCGTCTTCTTCCAGATCCGAAGGGATCAGTTTGCGGATCAGGGAGATCTCGATCCCTTCCTTCATCGTCAGCACCATGATCAGATAGGCGATATGGATCCTGTAGTACCGTTTTTTGACTGGTTCCGGGATCACCTTCATGCGCACGTAGTTATTGATCGTGGCGGGCGTGATGAACTGCGCCTCCTTTAAGTCCGGAGGCAGGTAGTCCAGATACTGCTTGAGCAGCACGATGACCTGTTCCATATATAAGCCGATGTCCGGAATGTTGTCCCAGGTGGGCAGTTCGAACTTCAGCAGATAATTTTTCCATCTGCGGAGCTTCGCAGCTACGAGTTCCTGATCATTTGTCATGTTATTTTCATACCTTCCCGACCGCTGCGTGCGATCATAATAACGCCCGATATCTTAGTAAGCGAACGGTGTCAGACCAAGAACCTTACCGTCGCTGCAGTCGATCACGTAGCAGTCATCATCCGGGTTCTCCGGATCCTGTGCCAGATAGTTTGCCCAGCCTTCTGCGGTGTAGAGCATGATCGGATTATAGTCGTGCTCGCCGTTGTATTCGTTATAGAGGAAATTGGCATCATCCAGAAAGTCCTTTTCCTCATTGGGGACTTCCGTGGTTTCGATCAGGAAATACTCACCGGATCCTTCCCAGGTCTCCACCGCAACCTGCGCGTGGCCTTCGGGAAGTACCAGGAATGTATGCATGCTCGAAGACTGCAGGGCACTTGCGATCACAAGCGATGTTTCGATACACAGGCCGGTTTTCCGCTCCAGAACCTGATCCGGGAACAGGATATGCTGTCCCTCGTGGTTGATCGAGAAAGCATCCGCGGTATACCTGACGCCCATATTGGACATGGCGCGCATCAGGGCAGCCACCTGCACATATGTCGTCAGCTCCGATGCGGGTTCGAAGTTATCGGCTTCTCCGTCTCCGTCATTATCCTCCAGGAAGTACGGCCCCTGGTATCCGACAAAGGAAGTCATCTTTTCCCCTGTCAGCGAGGACAGCTCGTCGATCGCATTGCGCTTGAGCTCGGCGATCGCCTCCGAATCCGGAGCCAGGAAGCAGAGGATGTTGTCCTGCGTGATCGTTCCGAATTCATCGGAAATCCACATGAAATCGTTCCGGCTTGCGATATGGACCGGGAAAGACTGCTCGTCTATGATGCTGCCGTCGGTCTTGTCCTTGATGGAAATCCTGATCTGCGTGTCTTTTGCCGAATCAAGGTTCAGTTTTTCGCTCGATGCGGGCGGTTTGATGTTCAGGATCGTCAGTGCGGATCCGATGTGATAGCTCTGCGCCATGGACTGGGAAAGACCCGGGATCTCGCATTCCAGGATTACATCGCGTTCTCCCTGCAGACAGCCCATCTTCACCGTCACAAAACTGTCATAGGAGTTGTACAGAGACGGATAGATCGTTTCGATGTGCTCATAGGTCGGATCCGGCAGCACATTTTTGATGTTATATTGGAATTCATAGTTTTGAATCTCTTCATCCGACAGGGAGGAGAGCGCTAAGATCTCGCTTTCGATGGCATCGGCCTTTTCGATCTGCAGATTCGCGAATTCCAGTTCCGCAAGCGCCGTATTGCCGAGATTTTTGTACTCATTGTCCACAACGAGCGCAAAGCGCTGCAGGTGATTGTTTGCCGAGTAAGCCCTAAGCATGTCTTCCAGCTGCACCGCGTCATCCGACCGCAGGATCCCGGTAGCCAGATAATCCAGGGAATGTCCGATGTTTTTCCAGGAGTCCTGCAGGTTTGACGGACATTCAATGGAATTGTACTGATCGGAAAAATCATTATAGGTCTTTACCAGATCATTCTCGTCGAACGCATTGAACAGGCCGTTAAAAGCTGACAGGAAATCCATGTTCTTATAGAGATCTTCAATGGCACTCATGATCAGGTCATAAAAATCAGTGCACGCGGTTCTGACGTTTGCAGGCAGTCCCTCGATCTGCTGCATACGCTGCTGCTGATCGGCCAGCTTATCATAGAAATCCGATGTCGAAGCCAGAGAAGCGGGCATATCATTCCACTTGTCGACCTGCACCAGCCAGTCGTCTGCCGTCTGATCGGCTTCCTGCAGGATGGCGATCATGGTATCCATTGCGCCGGTACTGCCGTTCGCCTCCGCCGGAACCTGCTCTTCCTGAGTGGGCGCTTCCTCTGCCTGTTCTGCCGCATTGCTGCCGTTCATGCCGCGCAGTACGAAAAAAGCGGCAACGCCGATCACAGCTACGCCCAGACACGAAAGCAGAACGATGAGCCATACGCGGCGCTTCTTTGGCGGCTTGTTCTTAGCCGGCACGGGTGCGGTTGCACTCTGCGCACCAACAGGCCGGGGCGGCACGGGAGCCGCGGTACCCGGTGTACCCTGCGCAGGCTGTGCGGGTGCTGTCTGCTGCGGTGTGCCGGGAGCAGGCGCTGCCGGAGCTCCGGCCGGTGCCTCGTTCTTCCAGCCGCAGGCAGGGCAGAATTTCGCGTTATCACTTAATTGTTTTCCACAGTTTTTACAAAACATAGATGTTCTCCCCCTTGGTGAAAACGTATATTGGTCCAAAACCGATTACCGTAAGATACGAAATAATCACGATATCATTATATTCTTAATATTATATAAAATCCACACAAATATAATTGACATTGTGCACTACATGATTTAATCTAATATTAGTTATTAGATGGTCTTGCTTATAATATTTGGAGGTATTGTATGAGCGACAAGAATAATTCCTATGTGATCGTAACAGATTCCGGCTGTGATCTTCCCTATTCCTATCTGGATGAACACGGGGTTGCCTGCGTGGATCTGACACTTCATTTTGAGGGCGAGAATATCGAGATGAAGAACCGTGAGATCGCCGTGAGTGATTTCTATGCGCGGATGAAGAACGGCGAGGTGGCCAGAACTTCGGCACCGAGTCCGGGAGCCTTCACGGAGACATTTGAATCCTTCCTGCAGGAGGGCAAGGACATCCTGTATCTCGGGTTCGACACAGGGATCAGCGCAACGGTCAATTCCGCGATCATTGCGGCAGAAGACCTGAGGGAACAGTACCCCGAACGAAAGATCATCACGCTGGATTCGCTCTGCGCAAGCGCCGGTCTCGGACTGGTTGTGGTGCAGACCGTAAAGCGTGCCGAAGAAGGCATGCCGCTTGAAGATGCAGCCGAGTTTGCAGCATCCCTTGCGCCCCGCGTTGCGCACCGTTTCACGGTAGATACGCTGACATATCTTTGCCGCGGCGGCAGAGTCAGCAAAACGGCCGCATTTGCCGGCAATATGCTCAGCATCAAGCCTGTTCTGCATGTGGATGATGCCGGAAAACTCATCAACATCGCCAAGGCCAGAGGCCGCATGAAGTCTCTTTCCATGCTGGCGGACGCATTCGGCGAGACCGCACTGCATACGGTGGGCGGCAGGGAAATGGCAGTCGGCGCGGAATATCTGACAGAATCGGAAGATGCCGAAAAATACGACGCTACATACATGATCTCCCAGGCCGACTGCATGGAAGACGCGCAGACACTGGCAGATATGATCTACACCAGATTCGGCAGGAAAGTCGATCTGATCACGGATATCGGGCCGGTCATCGGCTCACACGCCGGCCCGGGCACGATCGCACTGTTCTTCGTAGCGACGAAGCGCTGAGATGCGGTCATCAGGAAACAAAATGCGCCTGCATTCCCGCGGCACTCAGCGGGATTTCCGGCAGGCAGACACAGCGGATTACCGGATAAGATGAAATAAGGGGTTGCATCATGACACGTACGAAACTTGCAGACAGGATATTACCGGATTACACGAAAGGCGAAGAGATCGCCAATATGGTGACGCACATCATCGGCGGCGCCTTCGGGATCGTTGCCCTGGTTCTGTGTGTGGTCTTTTCCGCCAAGAAGGGAGATCCCTATCTGGTGGTCGGCAGCGCGATCTATGGTGCATCCCTGATCATTCTCTATACGATGTCGAGCGTTTATCACGGCCTGCGCCCCAACATGGGCAAGAAAGTCATGCAGGTGCTGGATCACTGTACGATCTATTTTCTGATCGGCGGCACCTATACGCCCATTGTGCTTGGTCCCCTGCGTGAGATGACCCCGTGGCTTGGCTGGACGATCTTCGGCGTGGTCTGGGGATTCTGTGCCCTGGGCTGCACGTTTACGGCCATTGACATCGAAAAGTACAAAAAAATGGCAATGGCCTGCTATGTCGGCATCGGATGGATCATCATCCTGGCCATCAAGCAGACCATTCAGGCTGTTTCGTTTATGGGTTTTCTGTTCCTGATCTTAGGCGGCGTGGCTTACACGGTCGGCGCGGTTCTCTACGCGCTTGGCGAGAAGATGCGTTACATGCATTCCGTCTTCCACGTTTTCGTTCTGATGGGAACCGCCCTGCAGTTCATTACGATCTTTGTCTACTGCATCCTGCGGTAGATCTCAATATCCCTTCGTCCTG